>CADEDX010000050.1 GCA_902826195.1 uncultured Bradyrhizobium sp.
TGGCGTTGAGCGCGAGCAGGTTGGTCTGGCCCGCGATGGTGTTGATGAGTTCGACCACGTCGCCGATGCGGCTCGCCGCCTTGGACAGTTCGCTGACCCGATCGTTGGTGGTACGGGCCTGACCGACCGCACCGGTCGCCATCCGCGCCGATTCCTGCACCTGGCGGCTGATCTCGGTGACCGAGGAGGAAAGCTCTTCGGTCGCCGATGCCACCGACCGCACGTTGGCAGAGGCTTCACCCGAAGCCGACGCCACCGATGAAGTAAGCGTCTGCGACCGTTCGGCGGTCGCCGACAGCGTGCCGGCAGAGGCTTCGAGTTGCGTCGAAGCCGACGATACGGTCTGGACGAGCTCGCCGATCACGGTTTCGAAGTTGCGGGTGATGCCGTCGACGCGACGGCCGCGCTCGATCTTGGCTTCTGCATCCGCGGCCGCGGCCTCGTCGGCGGCTTTCTTCGCAATCAGCTCCTGCTTGAACACCTGCAACGTGTCCGCCATGGCGCCGATTTCGGTGGTCTCGCCCTGGTGCGGAATGTTCGCGCTCAGGTCGCCCTTGCCGAGCGCCTGCATCGGCGCAACGATGGAGGCAATCCCGGTCGATACGTCGCGAACCAGATAGAAGCTGACGGCAATACCGATGATGACGACGGCAGCCAGAATGACCGCAAGCATCATGAGGGCGCACGCGTAGCTGTCAGCCGCCCCGTGCGCTGCCTTGTCGGCACCGGCATTGTTGAGATCGATGCCCTTCTTCAGGACCGCATCGGCCTCAAGCCCGATCTTGTTGACTACCTTGGTGTTCAGTTCATGCGCCTCCCGGGGCTCCTGGCCTGCCGCCTTGCCGGACAGCGCCATGACCTCTTCGGTGCCCTTCTTATAGCTTTCCCAGAGCTTGACCCATTCATTGAAGAGCGCGCGCTCTTCCGGCGAGCTGATCATCGGCTCGTAGGTGGCGCGGATCTTGGTAGTGCTGTCGATGACGGTGGCCAGCGTCTTTTTCATCGCCAGCTTCTCTTCCAGAGTCGGGGACAGCATGTGCTCGCGGATCACGTTGCGATAGGTGATGACGCTGGCACGGAGGTCGCCGAGCACACGGACGCTGGGCAACCAGTTCGTTGAGCTATCCACCGTGCTGGCGTTGATGGCACGCATGTTACTGACCGCAAGCAGGCCCATGCCCGTCATCGCGACGAGCAGGAAAGCCACGACGGCGATGATCTTGGTGCGGATCGAGTATCTGGCGAGCATGGCTGGGAATCTGTTGGTTTTGGGTGCGGCGGCTGCACCGATTATGACAAAGACCGAATGGGAGACGCGGCGAGCACGGGAATCACGAAGGTCCAGCAGGCATCAAACCGCTGCTTCCTGAGGTTGCGTTAACGCGTCACGCCATGAAACTACGGCGCGTGATTTCGCGCGGCACGAAAAGAGGGAGGCGAGGCGATCAGCGCATCAGCTTGAGGGCATCGGAGAAAAACTCCGGACCACCGAAATTGCCTGATTTCAGAGCAAGCAGCATTTCGCCCTGGTTGACGCCGACGGTACGCAAAACCGGCACTCCTGGAGCGATTTCCGCGCCTACGAGGAATCCGGGAATGCGCAGGCGGTCGACCGCCGCGCCTGAAGTTTCACCACCGGCGATCACCAGCCGCCGCACGCCGGAACCCACCAGGGCTTCGGCGATGTCAGCCATCGCCTGCTCGATGGCGTGCCCGGCTGCATCGCGGCCATGCCGTGACTGCAGAGCTGCGACCTGGTCCGGCGTCGAGCTCGAGGCAATCAGGATAGGACCATTGCTGATTCGGTCGCTTGCCCAGGCCAGGGCGCGTTGCACCTCGCCGGGTCCGGCGATGACCTGCTCGGGGTCGAGATGCAGCACGGCCATGGCCTTCTCGGCGTGGGCCACCTGGGCCAGCGTCGCCTGGGAACAGCTTCCGGCCAGGCACGCCGCCGGTCCGCCGACCGGGGCACCGGACGCAGCACCGGACGCGCCCGATTTGACCTTGCCGGAGGCAACCAGCGCCCGGGCAAGGCCGAGGCCGATACCGGACGCACCGACTGACAGCCGATGGTCCAGCGCGACGCCGCCGATGGTTTCGAGGTCGCGATCGAACACGGCGTCGATAACAGCGGCGCCCGTACCATTGCTCGCCAGTTCTGCGAGCCGCGCGCGAACCGTCTCCGCGCCGCGCGACAGCGTGGCGAGATCCACCAGCCCGATCTTGGTCCGGCTCTGCCGCGCCAGCACCCGCACCAGATTGGAGTCGTGCATCGGGTTAAGCGGGTGATCCTTCAGCGGACTCTCGTTCAGCGGCACGGAACCGACGAACAGATTGCCCTGATAGACGGTGCGGCCGGTTTCCGGAAAGGCCGGCGTCACCAGCACGATGCTGTCGCCGGAATCAGCGCGCAGCGCATCCATCACCGGGCCGATATTGCCGGCGTCGGTGGAATCGAAAGTCGAGCAGATCTTGAACAGCACATGGCCCGCGCCGCGTCCGCGCAGCCATTTTTCCGCCGCGCGCGAGCGTTCGACCGCCACGTCCGCCTGGATCGAGCGGCTCTTGAGCGACACCACGACGGCATCGACCTCCGGCAGCGAGAGGTCGTCCGGCGGCACGCCGATGGTCTGCACCGTACGCAGACCCTGACGGGTCAGCGTGTTGGCGAGGTCGGAAGCGCCGGTGTAGTCGTCGGCAATGCAGCCCAGAGACAGTTTCACGGCTTTGCTCCGGCATAAGGTTTGAACCAGCCGAGGCCGTCGGTGGTCTTGCCGCGCGGGTTGTATTCGCAGCCGACGAAGCCGCCATAGCCGAGCCTGTCGAGTTCAGTGAACAGGAACGGATAGTTCAGTTCCTCGCCGTCGGGCTCGTTGCGCGAGGGAATGCTGGCGATTTGGATGTGGCCGATGATCGGCATCATCTCACGCAGCCGCATGGTGACGTCGCCATGGATGATCTGGCAGTGATAGATATCGAACTGCAGCTTCAGGTTCGGGATCTTCTGCTCGGTGATCAGATCGCGCGCAAAGCCGAAGTCGTTGAGGAAGTAGCCGGGCACGTTGCGGGCGTTGATCGGCTCGATCACGACGTCGAGACCGTGCGGCGCATAGAATTCAGCGGCCCATGCGACTGACTTGTAGAACTGCTCGACGGCTTTGGCCTCGCTGCGGTTCGCAATGCCGGCCATCAGATGCAGCCGCTTGACGCCGGTCGCCTTGGCGTACGGCAGCGCCGTCTCCAGACTACGCTTCAGATCGTCAAACCGGTCGGGCAGCGCGGCAAAACCCTTTTCGCCAGCGTCCCAATTGCCCGGCGGCAGATTGAACAGCGCCTGCGTCAGGCCGTTCTTCTTCAGCCGTTCGCCGACGGCATCCGCCGGATGATCATAAGGAAACAGGAATTCGACCGACGTGAAGCCGGCCTTCGCCGCGGCGTCAAAACGATCGAGGAACGGCACTTCGGTGAACATCATGGAGAGATTGGCGGCAAAGCGCGGCATGAAGCGTCTCCTTCTTGACCCTGGCTCTAGTTCGGCTCGCCCGGCAGATGCGTGCCGGTCACCTTCGCATACATCCGCGCCACCGAGGCGTCGTCGTCGCGGCCCATGCCCGATGCGGCCGTCATCAAGAACATCTGCAGCGCGGCGGCCGCGACCGGAACCGGGAACTTCTGCGAGCGCGCCATGTCCTGGATGATGCCGAGGTCCTTCACAAAGATCTCGACCGCGCTACGCGGCGTATAATCGCCATCGAGCACGTGCGGCATGCGGTTCTCGAACATCCAGGAATTGCCGGCGGACGCTGTGATCACCTCATAG
Organism: uncultured Bradyrhizobium sp.; assembly: GCA_902826195.1. Classification (GTDB taxonomy): domain Bacteria; phylum Pseudomonadota; class Alphaproteobacteria; order Rhizobiales; family Xanthobacteraceae; genus Bradyrhizobium. Next base: position 3,821 of record CADEDX010000050.1, read on the forward strand.
ACCTTTCGGATGTCGAGGCCCTGCTTGGCGGCGAACGCGATCGCCTCCGAGGCGGCGGCGATATGCACGCCGGCGAGCAACTGATTGATCATCTTGAACGCCGCGCCCTGGCCTGCATCATCGCCGAGTTCGTAAAGTTTTGCGGCCATTGCATCGAGCGCCGGGCGCGCTGTGGCAAATGCCGCCGGACTGCCGGACGCGAGGATTGTCAGTTCTCCCTCCGCCGCGCGCTGCGCGCCACCCGAGATCGGCGCATCCAGATAATGCCGCCCGGTGGCTTCGAGCTGCTTCGCCAACCGCCGCGCCACATCGGGGTCCATGGTCGCGGAGGAGACGAAAACCGCTCCCTTTCCCAGCGTTTCCGCGACGCCATTGGCGCCGAACAAAATGGTCTCGGTCTGGGCGGCGTTGACGACCACGCTGACGACGATATCAGCCGTTTTGACAGCTTCCGACGGCGTGCCGGCACCCTTCCCGCCGTCGGTCACGAAGCGCTTCACCGAGTCCGCCGAGACGTCGCAACCGGTCACTTCGAACCCGGCGCGCCGCAGCGAGGTCGCCATGCCGAACCCCATCGAGCCCAGCCCGATGACTGCAACGCGCGGTTTGGCGGATTCTGGCATGCGGCGGTCCCTCAATGTTTCATTTTGACCGCGATCCGGTCGGCGGCGTTGTCTCTTGGGTATCACGGCTTGGCCGCGCTGCCAAAGCGTGGGAAAAGGTCGAGGAAACAGGGCTATGTGCATGGGCGAAACTGGGATTCGCGAGGAAATCTGCCGCCTCGGCCGTTCGCTGTTCGAGCGCGGCCTGACGCCGGGCTCCTCCGGCAATATCAGCGTAAAACTCGACGACGGCGGCTGGCTGGTGACGCCGACCAACGCCTCGCTGGGCTGCCTCGATCCGGCCCGGATGTCGCGGCTCGGCCCCGACGGCAAGCTGGTATCCGGCGACGCCCCCACCAAGGAAGTGCCGTTGCACACCGCCCTCTACCAGACCCGCAGTGCCGCCCGCGCCGTGGTGCATCTGCATTCGACCCATTCGGTGGCGCTATCGATGCTCCCCGAGATCGACCCCCGCGCCGCGCTGCCGCCGATGACGCCGTATTATCTGATGAAATGTGGGCAGACGGCGCTCGTGCCCTATTACCGCCCGGGCGATCCGGCGGTCGCGGATGCGATCAAGGGGCTGGCGGGCATATACTCGTCCGTCCTGCTCGCCAATCACGGCCCGGTGGTGTCAGGCGACACGTTGGAGGCCGCGGTGTTTGCGATCGAAGAACTGGAAGAAACGGCGAAGCTGTATCTGCTGCTGCGCGGACTGAATCCGCGATATCTGTCGCCGGGGCAGGTGAAGGATCTGACGAAGACGTTCGGGCTGACGCTGCCGGAGCATGACGAGCATTGATTTGTAGGGTGGATTAGCGAAGCGTAATCCACCGACTTGCTCGAACGACATCAAGGCGGATTACGCCTTCGGCTAATCCGCCCTACGCGTTGCTACGGCATCACATCCCCAGATAAGCCTTGCGCACGTCCGGATTGGCGCTGATCTCAGCCGCGCTGCCTTGCATCAACACGCGCCCCGTCTGCAGGATGTAGGCGCGGTCGGCGATCTCCAGACACTCCGACATGCGCTGTTCAACGATCAGCACGGTCATGCCGGCGTCGCGGATGCGCTTCACGGCCTGGAAGATCTCATCGACCAACTTTGGCATGATGCCCTGCGACGGCTCGTCCAGCATCAGAAGCCGCGGCCGTGTCATCAGCGCGCGGCCGATCGCCAGCATCTGCTGTTCGCCGCCGGAGAGCGTTTCCGCGCGCTGTTCCAGCCGCTCCTGCAGGCGCGGGAACAGCTTGAAGACGAGGTCAAGCGGCGCCTCGCGATCGGCCTGACCGCGAAACAGATAGCTGCCGAGCCGCAAATTGTCGCGCACCGACAGCCTCGGAAACAGCCGCCGGTTTTCCGGTACATAGGCAATGCCGCGCGAGGTGATGACGTGCTGCGCCATGCCGTCGATCTTTGTGCCGTCAAACGACACGGTGCCGGAACGCGGCCGTTCCGCACCGGCGATCGATTTCAGCAGTGTCGACTTGCCGGCCCCGTTGGCGCCGGCGACGCAGACGATCTCGCCCTTTGCCACCTCGATCGACACCGCCGAGATTGCGACCAGCCCCTGATAGGCGGTGGTGACTTCATGCACCGACAGCATGACGATCCCCCAGATAGGCGCTGATGACTTTCGGATCGCGGACCACGTCGGCAGGCTTGCCCTCGACCAGCACCTTGCCGAGGTCGAGCACAATGGCGCGGTCGACCAGCGGCATCACGATCTCCATGACGTGTTCGACCATCAGCACGGTGACGCCGGTATCGCGCACCTTGCGCACCAGTTCGACGCCGGTCTTGGCCTCGACCGGCGTCAGCCCGGTGAGCACTTCATCCAGCAACAGCAGCTTGGGCTCGGTCGCGAGCGCCCGCGCGACTTCGAGCCGGCGCTTCTCGCTAGGCACCAGATCGCTGGCGAGTACGTTGGCGCGCGGCCCAAGCCCGCAGAATTCCAGCACCTGATGCGCCTTGCGGCGGGCGTCGCGCATCACGGTTGACCGGACCAGCGCGCCGACGATCACGTTGTCGATGACCGTCATGGTCTCAAAGCTCTTCACCACCTGAAACGTGCGGCCGACGCCGCGCTGGCAGCGCACGGCCGCCGGCAACGCCGTGACGTCCTCGCCGTCGAAGACGATCGAGCCTTGGGTGGGCGGCAGCACACCCGCGATCAGGTTGAACAGCGTCGACTTGCCGGCGCCGTTCGGGCCGATCAGGCCCACGATCTCGCCGCGTCCGACCGAGATCGAGACATCGCTGTTGGCGATCAGGCCGCCGAAGCGCTGCCAGACGCCGCGGGTTTCGAGGAGTGGCGTCGTCGTCATCGCGCCGCCTCCTTGCGCTTGGGCGTGAACAGCCCGACCAGCCCCTGCGGTCGCGCCAGCGAAATCGCGATGATCAGCCCGCCATAGACGATCAGGTCGACGCCGCGGCCTGAGCCGCCGATGAAGGAGCGCGTCAGCTCGGTCACCGGGATCAGGATCACCGCACCGAGCAGCGGCCCCCACAACGTTCCGATGCCGCCCAGCACCGCGGGCAACGCCATCAGCAGCGAAAACTGAAAGCCCATGACGCTTTCAGGATCGATGTAGGAAACAAACTGCGCGTAAAAACTGCCGCCGACCGCCACCAGAAACGCAGACACCGCGGCCGCGCCCATCTTGGAATTGAACACGACGACACCGAGGCTTTCAGCCGCCTCCGGATTGTCCTTTACCGCACGCCACCAATAGCCCCATTTAGAATCCTCCAGCCACCAAGTGACGAACCAGGCGACGCAGGCCAGCGCCAGCGCGAAATAGAAGTACGGCAGCTTGCTGCGCGTGAACTGGAATTTCAGCCAGCTGTCTCCGCGCACGGGAATATCGATGCCGAGTGCTGCCCCCGCCCAATCCCAGTTGTGGAACAGCAGCAGACCGATTTCGGCGATGACGATGGTGGCGATGACGAAATAGTGCCCGCGCAGGCGGAAGCAGGGATAGCCGAGCCCCATCGCGATGACGGCGGAGATCAGGCCGCCGCCGATCATGCCGAACCACGGCAGCACACCGAACTTGGTGAACAGCAAGGCCGTGGTATAGGCGCCGATACCGAAATACAGCGCGTGGCCGAGCGATATCTGTCCGCAATAGCCGGAGAGAATGTTCCAGCTCTGCGACAGCGCGCCCCACATCAGCGTCAGCACCATGATGTTCTGGACGTAGACGTCCTTGACGAACAGCGGCACCACGGCTGCGATCGCCGCGAGAACAAATGCGACGATGAGGTCGCGGCGGCGGCTCCTGGCGAAATCCGTATCCATCACATCGATCCGAACAGGCCGCGCGGCCGGACGAAGACCACAAGGAGATAGACCGCGTAGATGCCGACCGCCTTGAGCGAAGGCGGCAGCAGCAATGCGGTGGTCGCCTCGACGAGGCCGACGATGATGCCGCCGGCAAAGGCGCCGAACACGCTGCCGAAGCCGCCGAGCGCCACGGTGACATAGGCGATCAGCGCGAACGACGCGCCGACGTCGGGATAGATGTAAAAGAATATCGACATGATGGCGCCGGCGAGCCCGACAAGCGCCGCGCCGAGGCCCCAGCCCAGCGCGAACACCCTGTTCTTGTCGATCCCGACCAGCGCCACCGCACCGGCATCCTCACGGGTGGCTTCGAGCGCTCGGCCGAAATCGGTGCGGTTGATGAAGAAGTAGAGCCCACCGAAGGCCGCGATCGCGACCGCCGCACCGATCAATTGCGGCTCAGGCAGGAAAATGCCGCCGATCGAGACGGTCTTGCCGCCGAGCCATGAATGCGTGACGCTGCGGTAGTCCGGCGTGAAGAAATACTGCGCCAGGCCGCGCATGACGATGGCGAGGCCGAACGTCGAGAAGATCTGCACCATGCCCGCATTGGCTTTGGCGCGCACGGCGAAGCGCACGATCAATAGATAGACGACCGCGCCAAACACGAACAGCGCCGCGGCGACCAGCGGCGCCGACAGCAACGGATCGATCGCGAAGAACGCGAACAGGAAGAACGTCGCATACATCGCGATCATCAGGAACTCGCCATGGGCGAAGTTGACGACGTCCATGAGCCCGAAAATCAGCGCGAGGCCGACGGCGATCAGCCCGTAAAGCAGCCCCATGAGCAGGCCGCTCGCGAGGCTCTGGATGATGGTCTGGGCGGTCACCGGGTTCCTCCCATGTCTCGTCGTCCCTGCCTAGTGCGCGGTTGCGCACGGCGCAGGGACCCATAACCACCGAGTTCGCATTTAAAGGAAGAACGTGAGGCCACGATGAAACCGATGCTTCCCGGCGTATCGGTCCCTGCTCCGTGCGCAACTGCGCACTAGGCAGGGACGACGCCGCGTGTGATGCTGCGAAAAAAGCGAAGGCCTACTTCATCGGCCAGACGGCCTCGGCCACGACGCCTTGTGGCGGGGAAATGGTGACGAACTTGCCGCCGATATATTGCAGCAGCACCGGGTCGGCGTCGTTGTTCTGGCCCATCTCGTCGAACTTCACGCGCTTCCACGGCATGATGGTCTGCTCGCCCGGGATTTCGGTCGCGGCCAGCGCCGCGCGGATCTTTTCGCCGTCGGTCGACTTGGCGCGATTGACGGCGTCTGCCAGCACGACCAGGGCCATGAACTCGCGCGACGTATTGTCGTTCAAATCCTTGCCCGACTTCTCCTTGAACAGCGCGTTGATCGCGCCGACCATCGGCCGCTTGGCCGCGAGGTCCAGCGAGAAGCTGCCGCGGGTGATCACGCCTTCGAGCTTGTCGCCGACGGCGTCGTACAGCGCCTTCTCGGAAAAGCCCGCAGCCTGCGCCACGATGGCGTTCGGCTTGTAGCCGAGTTCGGCCATGGTCTTGACCAGCAGGATGCCGTCGGTGGTGTAGCTCGAGGGCATCAGCACGTCGGCATTCGCGACCTTGAGCTGCTGCACTTCGGCCGACAGTGACGGCGTGTTGGAGCGGTACTTGATGTCGGCCACGATCTTGTAACCGCGCTCGTTGGCAAGCTTGGTCTGCGCGTTGGCGGAGTCGGTGCCGAAGATCGTGTCCTCGTGGAACAGCGCCAATGTCTCGATCTTGGTGCCCTTCTTCTTCAGGGCATCGTAGAAGTCGAACATCGCTTTGGTGAACATTTCGTCATGTGGAGCGGCGCGGAAGAAGAATTTCAGGCCGCGGGCATGCAGGCTCGGCGACGAGTTGTCGGCCGACATGAACGGGATCTGATAGCGCTCACAGGTCTGGCTGACCGTGACGGCGACCGAGCTCTGATAGGTGCCGACGATCGCGCAGACCTTCTCTTGCGTGATCAGGCGCTCGGCTTCGGCGCGGCCCTTCTGGGGGTCGCCCTGGTGGTCGGCATAGATAAGACGAATCTTGGCCCCGCCGAGGCCCGACAGGCCTTCGCCTTTCGCCATCGGCAGGTCGAACTCGTGGTTCTTGTTGATGACGTCGAGCGCCGCCTCGTACGCTTTCTGCGCATCGACGCCCTGCTGTGCGCTGGCGCCGGAGAGTGGATAGAGCACGCCGATCACCACTTCGGAAGTTTGTGCGCGGCTTGCGATCGGCGCGAGCGCGGCGACGGCGGTGGCTCCAAGCAATACATTGCGGCGCGTGATCGTCATTACATGATCCCCTATGGTCGACACTTAGCGATGAAACGGTTGGCGGTTACGGTAAGGCCTTAATGATCAGCATGAACTGCATCAAAGCACGGCAAGCTGCTTGTTCATGAGGTCGGTCACCAGCATCAGTCCGGGCGCGTGCGTAATGGCAAACGGGACCTTGGCGGCCGCGATCACCGATTGCGGTGTGACGCCACACGCCCAGAACACCGGAATTTCGTCGGCGCCCACCGGCACCGCATCGCCGTAATCAGGCTTGTCGATGTCGGCGATGCCGATCGACCTGGGATGGCCGAGGTGAACCGGCGCGCCGTGCACGGAGGGAAAGCGAGAGGTGATCTGCACGGCGCGGATCGCGTCTGCCGGCTTGAACGGCCGCATCGACACCACCATCGGCCCCGCGAACGGTCCTGCGGATCCGCAGGCGATATTGGTGCGGTACATCGGCACGCGCAGCTTGCGCTCGATGTGGCGGATCGGCAGACCCTCTGCCAATAGCGCCTCCTCAAAGGAATACGAACAGCCGAGCACGAAGGCGACGAGATCATCGCGCCAGTGCGCCAGGACATCGGTCGGTTCCTCCACCACTTCGCCGTCGCGCCAGACGCGATAGCGCGGCAGGTCGGTGCGGATGTCTAGATCGATGCCGAGCGCAGGGATTTTTGGGTCGCCGAGGTCGGACATGCCGATGATCGGGCACGGTTTTGGATTGAGCTGGCAGAACCGGTGGAACGAGCCCGCGAGCTTCTCGGGCAGGCTCACGAGGTTGCCCTGGACGAAACCGTTGGCGACGCCGGCGGTGGTATCAGCCATGCCGCGGCGGCAGGCGTGCCGGGCCAGCACGCTGGGCGATAAATCCGCCGTAGGGTGGCTGGGTTGCTCCGTCCTCGCCAAGCCAGTCATCGTTGTCCCCGCTACCAATCCTGTCGACATCTACTCCCGCATATTGCTATGATAATGTCTAATCGTCTTTTCTAATCATGTTTGATAAATCATATTTATCGACCTGCAAGCCGAGGATGCATGACTGATTTCAAGGCAATTGAGACCTTCATGTGGGTGGTCACGCTCGGCAGCTTCCGCGGCGCCGCCCAGAAGCTCAACACCACCCAGCCGGCGATCTCGCAGCGGATCGCCGGGCTCGAGCGCGAAGTGGGCGTCAAGCTCCTGCAGCGCGACCGCCGCATGGTGCTGCCGACCCCGAGCGGCCGGCAATTGATGCTCTATGCCGAGAAACTGATGGGACTACGCTCCGAAATGCTGGCGGTGGTCGGCGACCGCTCGGCGATGCGCGGCGTGCTGCGGCTCGGCGTCGCCGAAACCATCGTCCACACCTGGCTGACGCAGCTGATCAAGAACGTCAATCACGCCTACCCAAATCTCTCGCTCGAGATCGAGGTCGACATCACCTCGAATTTGCGCAACCGGCTGCTCGCGCAGGAAATCGAGCTCGCCTTCCTGCTCGGCCCCCTGACCGCACCCGGCGTCAGCAACCGCGCATTGTGCGACTATGCGGTCGGCTTTCACGCCAGCCCGTCGCTCGGGCTGGGCAACCGTCAACTGACGGTGCACGATCTGGCGAAATTTCCGATCATCACCTTCCCGCGCAAGACCCCGCCCTACGAGATCGTGCGCTCGCTGTTCAACCGGCCGGACCTGCCGCCGATGCGCCTGCATGCCAGCGCGTCGATCGCGACCGTCGTCCATATGGCGATCGAGGGCCTTGGCATCGCCGTTATTCCAACCGCTATCGTCGAAACAGAACTGGCCGACAGGCGGCTGCAATTGCTGTCGACCGACCTGCAACTGCCGCAGTTAACGTTTTCGGCGAGTTGGCTGACCTCCCCGGATACGGTCGCGGTGGAACGCGTGGCCGAACTCGCCGCCAGTCTCGCGCAGGGCGGCGTCATTGTTGACGCGCCGCGCGAGGCACGTCATTGAAACAGCGTGTCTCGCGTATCGCCTGAACCCCGGAATGGCCCATGACGAAAATCGCTTCCAATCTGCAGATCGATTCCGCCCGGATGTGGGGCACCATTCACGAAACCGCCAAATTCGGCGCCACGCCGAAAGGCGGCGTGCGGCGGCTGACGCTGGGGCCGGAGGACAAGCAGGTGCGCGACTGGTTCCGCAGCGCCTGCGAGGCCGCAGGGCTGGAAGTCCATGTCGATACGCTGGGCTCGATGTTCGGCCTGCGCAAGGGCCGCGACATGTCGAAGCCGCCGATCGGCCTCGGCTCCCACCTCGACACGCAGCCGACCGGCGGCAAGTTTGACGGCGTGCTCGGCACGCTGGCCGCACTGGAGGTGGTGCGCACGCTCAACGACGCCGGCATCGAGACTGAAACGCCGATCTGCATCTGCAACTGGACCAACGAGGAAGGCTCTCGTTTTGCGCCGGCGATGATGGCCTCCGCGGCCTATGTCGGCGACTTCACCACCGACGACATTTTGTCGCGGAAGGACGCCGAGGGCGTCACGGTGGCGGAGGCGCTCGACAGCATCGGCTATCGCGGCGCGACTGCGGTGGGCACGCAGAAATTCTCCGGTTTCGTCGAACTGCACATCGAACAGGGGCCGATTCTCGAAGCCGAAAACAAGACCATCGGCGTGGTCGATTCCGGCCAAGGCGTGCTGTGGTATGACGGCAAGATCACCGGCTTCGAGAGCCATGCCGGCTCGACGCCGATGCCGCTGCGCCGCGACGCGCTGGCGACGCTGTCGGAAATCGTGCTGGCGATGGAGGCGATCGCGAAGAAGCACGGGCCCAAAGCCGTCGGCACCGTCGGCGAAGCCGTCATTGCCAACCCCTCCCGCAACGTCATTCCCGGCGAAATCGCCTTCACGCTCGACTGCCGCAGCGCGGAGGCGGCCATCATGGAAGCGCTCGATAAGGATTTGCGCGCGGCGATCGCCGCGATCGCGGCGCGCCGCAAGGTCGAGGTCCAGTTCGACCTGATATGGCGCAAGCCGCCGACACATTTCGATCCGAAGCTGGTGGACGCGGTGGAGAATGCCGCAAAGATGCTCGGGCTTTCGCACCGGCGCATCACCTCCGGCGCCGGCCACGATGCCTGCAACCTCAACACCGTAATCCCGGCGGCCATGGTGTTCGTGCCCTGCAAGGACGGCATCAGCCACAACGAACTCGAAGACGCCACGCAGTCCGATTGCGCGGCGGGCGCCAATGTGCTGATGCATACCGTGCTGGCGCTGGCCGGCGTCGCATCGTGATGATTAGTACCGAGGGGGTAAGCATGCGCGGAGTTTTCGTCGACGCCAATGAATCGCTGGCCGTTATCTTTGAGCGACTTCAGGTGCAAGGCGATCCGGAAGTGCGGATCAATCGGGATCCGGACGTCAAGCCGGAAGATTATCCCGCAATCCTCGACGGCGCCGAGATCGCGATCGTCGATCACACCGCGCTGCCGACCGATATCGCGAAGCAGTGCACCGGCCTGAAGCATGTCGTGTTTCTCGGCACCGGCGCGCGCAGCTACATGAACCCGGAAGAGCTGGCCGAGCTCGGCATCGAGGTGCATCTGATCAAGGGCTATGGCGATACCGCCGTCGCGGAATGCGCGATCGCGCTGATGTGGGAAGGCGCGCGCGGGCTTGCCAAGATGGACCGCGGCATCCGCGCCGGCAACTGGCTGCGCGACGACGGCATGCAATTGACGGGCAAGACGCTCGGCCTGATCGGCTTCGGCGGCATCGCGTCCGAAGTCGCGCGCATCGCGCTCGGCTCCGGCATGCGGGTCATCGCCTGGAACCGGTCGCCGAAGAAATTCCCGAAGGTCGAGTTTCTGGATTACGACGAGGTTTTGACCGAGAGCGACGTGATCTCGATCCACCTGCTGCTGAACGACGAGACGCGCGGCATGATCTCGCGGGCCTGCATCGAGGCGATGAAGCCGGGCGTCATCCTCGTCAACACCGCGCGCGGCGCCATCGTCGACGAGGAAGCCATGATCGACGCGCTGCAATCCGGCCAGATCCGCCATGCCGGCCTCGACGTCTTCAACATCGAGCCGCTGCCGGCCGACCATCCGCTGACAAAACTCGACAACGTCACGCTGTCGGCGCACTCCGCCTTCCGCACCCCGGAGGCGAGCGAGAATCTGATGCGCGCGGCATGGCAGCACTGCCGAAGGATCGTGAGGGGGAAGTAGGCGCAGCCCCCTTTCCTTCTCCCCTTGTGGGAGAAGGAACAAAATCCCCTGCTGCAACTCACTCCGACCTCATCCTGAGGAGACCGCGGAGCGGTCATCTCGAAGGACGGCCGCGGGCGAGATCGGGGCCTTCATGGTTCGAGACGGCGCTGGCGCGCCTCCTCACCATGAGGATCCAGCCTACTCCACCATCTCAGCGACGGCCTTACCACACGCCGTCGTATCGGCGTTGCCGCCGAGATCCCGCGTCCGCAGCGTGCGTTCGCCGAGCGTGCGCTCGATGGCGCCGACGATGGCGGCTGCGGCCTGCTTCTCGCCGAGATGCTCCAGCATCATAGCGCCCGACCAGATCATGCCGATCGGGTTGGAGATGCCCTGCCCCGCGATGTCGGGCGCCGAACCGTGCACCGGCTCAAACACCGACGGGAAATTACCCTCGGGGTTGATGTTGCCCGACGGCGCGATGCCGATGGTGCCGGTGCAGGCCGGGCCGAGATCGGAGAGGATGTCGCCGAACAGGTTCGAGCCGACCACGACGTCGAACCAGTCCGGATGCAGCACGAAGTTCGCGGTGAGAATGTCGATGTGGTACTTGTCCCACTTCACCTTTGGAAAATTCTTCGCCATCGCCTCCACGCGCTCGTCCCAATAGGGCATCGTGATCGAAATCCCGTTGGACTTGGTCGCCGAGGTCAGATGCTTCTTCGGCCGCGACTGCGCCAGCTCGAACGCGAATTTCAGGATGCGGTCGACGCCCACGCGCGTCATCACCGTCTGCTGCGTGACGAATTCGCGGTCGGTGTCCGGGAACATGCGTCCGCCGACGGATGAATATTCACCTTCGGTATTCTCGCGCACCACCCAGAAATCGATATCGCCGGGCTTGCGGTTGGCGAGCGGCGACGGCACACCGGGCATCAGCCGCACAGGGCGCAGATTGACGTACTGGTCGAACTCGCGGCGGAACTTGATCAGCGAGCCCCACAGGGAAATGTGATCCGGGATTTTCGCCGGCCAGCCGACCGCGCCGAAATAGATCGCGTCGTGCTTGCCGATTTTTGCCTTCCAGTCCTCCGGCATCATCTCGCCGTGCTTTTCGTAATAGTCCCAGGATGCGAAGTCGAAATGATCGAAATGAACCGACACGCCATGCTTTTTCGCAGCCGCCTCCAGCACGCGCAGGCCCTCCGGGATCACTTCCTTGCCGATGCCGTCGCCGGGAATGACCGCGATCCGATACTGCTTTTTGCTGCTGCTCATGGAGAGTTTCCTTAAAATCTCTGCTGGGCCGGTTGATGCCGCCGATTTGATTGCCTTGCAATGGACCAAACCCGTCCGTTGCGCAACGCTGCACTGCAATGTTGACCGCCACTGCGCCGCGAGCCTAACAATTGAGGCTGCCTTTCCTGCCCCTCACCCAAACGAGAAATCCCATGGATCTGCACCTGCGCGGCAAACGCGTCCTGATCACCGGCGCCTCCAAGGGCATTGGCGCGGCCGCGGCCGAAGCTTTTGCCGAGGAAGGCTGCGACGTCATGCTGGCCGCCCGCAACGGCGAGGCGCTGAAGGCGCTCGCCGAGCGGCTGCGCTCGGCGCACCAGATCGGCGCGACCACCCATGTCGTCGACCTGCGCAACGGCGAAGACCTTGCCAGGCTCGCGAAGGAAGCCGCCGAGATCGATATCCTCGTCAACAATGCCGGCGACATTCCGGGCGGTTCGATCGACAAGATCGACGAGGCGACCTGGCGCCACGCCTGGGAGTTGAAGGTGTTCGGCTACATCAACCTCACCCGCGCCATCTACGCGCAGATGAAGGCGCGCGGCGGCGGCGTCATCGTCAACGACATCGGCGCGGCCGGCGAGAAGTTCGACGCCAACTATATCTGCGGTAGTGCCGGCAATGCCGCGCTGATGGCGCTCACCCGCGCGCTCGGCGGCAAGAGTCTCGCGGACAATATCCGCGTGGTCGGCATCAATCCCGGCCCCGTCGGCACCGACCGCCACGTCACGCTGCTGAAGACCCGCGCCGAGAACCAGTTCGGCGACGAGAACCGCTACAAGGAGTTTCAGAAGCACATGCCGCTCGGCCGGCCCGCGCATGCGCGCGAGATCGGCGATTTGATGGCGTTCCTGGCCTCGGATCGGTCGGGGTATACGTCAGGCGTCATCTACACGGTGGACGGCGGGCATACGTCGGGTTGGGGTTAGGCTGCTCGCAGCTCCCACAGACCTCATCCTGAGGAGCATCGCGAAGCGATGCGTCTCAAAGGATGGGCCACGGGCTCTCATGGTTCGCCCGGCGATGCAAAGCATCGTTCAGAGACGGCGCCCGAGCCTGTCATCAGGCCGCGCTACGCGCGGACCCGGTGGCGCCTCCTCACCATGAGAGTAGGCAGACCGCCAGCCAACAAAGACGGCGATGCACCTACCCCGTCGTCCGCTCGAACAACTGCCGGATCAGCGTCGTGATCCTCCCTCTCGGCGACATCATCTCGTACATGATGGTGAAGTGGTTTGCGTCGGGAATTTCCTCATACGTCACCGGCAGACCATATCGCGCGCGGTGACCGGCGAAATCAGCGGTCTGCTTGCGCAGCAGCGGCAGTTCGGCGCTCCCGACCACCAGCGATAGCGGCTTTAGCGGGCCGCCCTCCTGCATCATCGGCGAATTGCGCCGCGAGGTGGCCTCGTCGGCGCGCAGTTTCTCGTTGAGATAGGAGTGCCGGATCGGCTCAAGGTCGTAGATGCCGCTGATCGCCATCCCCGCCTTCACCTTCGGATGCGACAGCGCCATCGAGGTCAGGTGCCCGCCGGCCGACCAGCCCGACACCACGATACCGCCGGGAGCAGCGCCAAGCGCAGGCAGCTTCTCGACAAGGAAATCGATGCCGGCATGAATTTCGCCGACGATCTCGTCCAGCGTGGTTTCCGGCGCCAGCGTATAGCCGATCAGCGCCACATTGATGTCGTGCGCCATCGGCCCCTCGGCGAAGATCGTGAAAACCTCCTTGGCGCGTGCCTGCCAATAGCCGCCGTGGATGAACAACAGGGTCGGCGCCTCCTCGCCCGCTTTCAGGAAATCGATCCGGTTTCGCTCGCGCGGACCATATCGCAGATCGAGATGATCAGGGAAACGCTTGCGTACCTCCGCGGAGCGCTGCTCCCAGCCCGCCGCCATGTCGACGCTGCCGGGGACGGCAACGCCGTTGTTGAGGCCGAGATCAAGTGCCTCCTGGCCCATGGCGCGCCAGTCCAGCGCTGAAAACAATGTCGTCATGCAATATCTCCGCTCGAATACGGCGTCCGTACATTCTACTTTGCCGGAAAATGTTCTACAGCAACATCTGCGTTCAAGATACGGGTAACAAGCGGAGAAAGCGAAGTGGCCGATCAGGGTTTGGTGCGTGAGACTGCGGTTGCCATCGTCGGCAAACTAAAATCGGGCGAAGTCACCCCGCTCGACCTGCTCGACGTGCTGGAAAAGCGCATCGCCGAGGTGGACGGACCGGTGAACGCGCTGCCGACGCTGTGCTTCGATCGCGCCCGTCAGCACGCCACCGCCCTGATGAAGAAGCCGGTCAATGAACGCGGACTGCTCGCGGGCATGCCGATCCCGATCAAGGACCTGACCGCTGTCGCCGGCGTGCTGACCACACAGGGATCGCCGATCTACAAGGATGATATCCCGGCGAAATCAGATATCCTGGTCGAGCACCTCGAGAACAATGGCGGGGTGATCTACGCCAAGTCGAACACGCCGGAATTCGGCGCCGGCGCCAATACCTTCAATGAGGTGTTCGGACCGACCCTCAATCCCTGGGACACCTCGCGCTCCGCCGCCGGCTCCTCGGGCGGCGCGGCGGTCGCGCTCGCCACCGGCACGGCCTGGCTGGCTCACGGCTCCGACATGGGCGGCTCGCTTCGTAACCCTGCGAGCTTCTGCGGAATCGTCGGCCTGCGGCCGAGCATCGGCCGCGTCGCGCATACGATCGCCGCGGGGGTAGATCGCAATCTCGGCCAGCAAGGGCCAATGGCACGCAATGTCGAAGACGTGGCATTGCTGCTCGATGCCATGAGCGGCGAACATCCCGCTGATCCGCTTTCGTTGCCGGTGCTGCCGACATCGTTCCTTTCCGCCGTCCGCTCCGGCAGCAAGCCGAATCGCGTCGCCTATTCGCCCGACCTCGGCATCACCCCGGTCGACCCGGAAGTCGCGGCCGTTACCCGCAAGGCCGCGCAACGTTTTGCCGAAGCGGGCGCCATCGTCGAGGAAGCCCATCCGGACCTGCGCGAGGCCCATGAATGCTTCCACGTGCTGCGAGCGTTCGATTTTGCGCTCTCCAAGGCCGCGTTGCTGCGCACCAAGCGCGACCTGCTGAAGCCCGAGGTGATCTGGAACATCGAGGAAGGCCTGAAACTGACGGTCGATCAGCTCGAACGCGCCCAAGCGCAACGCGTCGCCATGACCGCGCGCACGCTCGCGTTTTTCGAGAAGTACGACCTGCTGCTTTGCCCGGCCACGATCGTGCCGCCCTTCCCGATCGAGAACCGCTATGTCGCCGAATGCGCCGGCAAGAAATTCGACAATTACGTCGAATGGCTCGGCATCGTCTACGCGATCACGCTGGTGTGCTGCCCGGCGCTGTCGCTGCCGTGCGGCTTCACGGCCTCGGGCCTGCCCGTCGGACTGCAGATGGTGGCGCCGCCGCGCGGCGAGGCGAAGCTGCTCGCCGGCGCCAAGGTGCTGGAAGACATTCTGGGACTGCGCGGCACCACCCCGATCGATCCTCGGGCGCCGAAATAAGACAGTGCCGGAATAAGAGGACGAATGGCCGAAGACAACGAGCCGCCGCCGGAAAGCAAGCTGACGCGCAGCAAGGCGCGCTGGGCGCGCGAAGGCAAATTCCTCACCGGCAAAATTTCGCGCCCGGAGGAAATGCGCCTGCCGCCCGGCCAGCATCTGACAAAGGATTGGCCGACGCTCGACCTCGGCCTGACGCCGAACATCTCGCGCGAGCGCTGGCGGCTCGACGTCTACGGCGCGGTCGAACATCCGATCTTCTGGGATTTCGCGCAGTTCACCGCCCAGCCGCAGAGCAACTTCACGTCCGACATCCACTGCGTCACCACCTGGTCGCGTTACGACAATCAATGGGAGGGACTCGCCACCCGCGACCTGCTCGACGCCTGCCGGCCGCGCGAGGAAGCGCGGTTCGTCGTGCTGCATTCGCACGACGGCTACACCACCAACCTCGCGCTTGAGGACTTTGCCGCCGAAGACGCCATCCTCGTCCATAGCTGGTCCGGCGCGCCGCTCGATCAGGAGCATGGCGGCCCGGTGCGGCTCGTGGTGCCGCATCTCTATTTCTGGAAAAGCGCAAAGTGGCTGCAGAGCATCGAATTCCTGGCCGAGGACGCGCCGGGCTATTGGGAAGTGCGCGGCTATCACAATCGTGGTGATCCCTGGAAGGAAGAGCGTTACTCTGCCGACTAGGCTCAACGATCCCAGGGAGACCGCCCGTGCCGCATGAACGATTTCAATTCACCGGCGAAGGCGGCCATCAGCTTGCCGCAGCCATCGATACGCCCGACGGCCCGGTGCAGGCCTACGCGCTGTTCGCGCATTGCTTCACCTGCGGCAAGGATGTGCTGGCGGCAAAACGCATGGCCACCGCGCTGTCCGCCAAGGGGATTGCGGTACTGCGTTTCGACTTCACCGGCCTAGGTGCCAGCGAAGGCGAGTTTGCCAATTCGACCTTCTCGTCCAACGTCGCCGATCTGGTCCGCGCCGCCGACCACTTGCGCGAAACCCGCGCCGCGCCTTCGCTGCTGATCGGCCACAGCCTCGGCGGCGCCGCCATCCTGGCCGCGGCAGGGCGGATTCCGGAGGCCAAGGCGGTCGCGACCATCGCCGCGCCTTCCGATCCCGCCCATGTCACGCACCTCTTCAAGGACAAGATCGAGGACATCCGCACCCAGGGCAAGGTGGAAGTCCAGCTCGCCGGGCGCCCGTTCCACATCAAGCGTGAATTTCTCGACGACATCGCCGAGCACAATCTGATGGCGCAGGTCGCCAAGCTGCACAAGGCGCTGCTGGTGATGCATTCGCCGACTGACGACACCGTCGGCATCGACAACGCCACCAACATCTTCGTCGCAGCCAAACATCCCAAGAGTTTCGTGTCGCTGGCGGGCTCTGATCATCTCTTGTCCGGCAGGCGCGACGCGGCCTATGTCGCCGACGTCATCGCCGCGTGGGCCGAACGCTATGTCGAGCCCGTCGCCGCGCTGTCCGCCGGTGACGCCCCGCGCAACGTCGTGGTGCGCGAAACCCGCAACAGCAAGTTTCAGCAGACCGTCACCGTCGGTCCGCACAACATGCTCGCGGACGAGCCGGTCGCCGCCGGTGGCCAGGACTCTGGCCCCGGGCCGTATGACTTCCTCCTGGCGGGGCTCGGCGCCTGCACGTCGATGACGAGGATGTATGCCGACCGCAAATCGCTGCCGCTCGATCGCGTCACCGTGG
>CADEDX010000051.1:0-19136 GCA_902826195.1 uncultured Bradyrhizobium sp.
ATCTCCTTCAGGGTCCCGAAGTGGTGCAGCAAGGCACGTTTGCGTGACGGGCCGATGCCCGGAATCTCCTGCAAGCCCGCTTCCCTGATGTCCTTTTTCCGCAATTTTCGATGTGAACCGATCACGAAGCGATGCGCCTCGTCGCGCAGCCGCTGGATGAAATACAGCACCGGGTCGCGCGGCTCCAGCTTGATGGCTTCGCGGTCGGGCATGAACAGCGTCTCGCGCCCGGCGTCGCGGTCCGGGCCCTTTGCCACGGCCATCAGCGAGACCTGGGCCAATCCCAGCCCCTCGAAAATTTCCCGCACCGCATTGAGCTGGCCGCGCCCACCGTCGATGATGACGAGATCAGGCCGTTGCGGGAACGAATCATCGTCGGCCTTGGCCTTTGCGGCGTCGCCCTCCGGCGGCTTCAACAGCCGCTTGAAGCGCCGTTCCAGCACCTCGCGCATCATGGCGTAGTCGTCGCCCGGCGTCAGCCCCTCGGACTTGATGTTGAACTTGCGGTACTGGTTCTTGATGAACCCATCCGGCCCCGCCACGATCATCGCGCCGACGGCGTTGGTGCCCTGGATGTGGCTATTGTCGTAGACCTCGATTCGCTTTGGCACCTGCGGCAGTCCGAGCGTGGCCGCCATGCCCTGCAGCAGGCGGCTTTGGGTCGCTGTGTCGCTGAGCTTGCGGCCGAGCGCCTCGCGCGCATTGGTCAGGGCGTGGCCGATCAGTTCCTTCTTTTCACCGCGTTTCGGCGTCGAGACTTCCACCTTGAAACCGGCCTTGACGGTGAGCGCGTCCGCCAGCAACGTGCTTTCCTCGATCTCGTGCGACAGCAGAATGAGCTTTGGCGGTGGCTTGTCGTCGTAGAACTGGGCGAGGAACGATGCCAGCACTTCCTCCGGCGTGAATGACTTTTCCGCCTTGGGGAAATAGGCGCGATTGCCCCAGTTCTGGCCGGTGCGGAAGAAGAACACTTCGACGCAGGAATAGCCGCCCTCCTGATGGATGGCGAAAACGTCGGCTTCTTCCACGGTGCGAGGGTTGATGCCCTGCTGCGACTGGATCGCCGATAGCGCGGCGAGGCGGTCGCGATACAGCGCAGCGGTTTCGAATTCGAGCTCGTTGGACGCCTTCTCCATCTCGCCGGCGAGCAACTGCTTCACGGCATGGCTGCGGCCGGACAGGAAGTCGCTGGCCTCGCGCACCAGCTCGCTGTAGCCGGGGAAGTCGATCTCGCGCGTGCAGGGGCCGGAGCAGCGGCGGATCTGATAGAGCAGGCAGGGCCGGGTGCGGCTCTCGAAAAAGCCGTCGGTGCAGGAGCGGATCAGGAAGGCGCGCTGCAACGCCGTGATGGTGCGGTTGACGGCACCGGCGTTGGCGAACGGCCCGAAATAGCGCCCGGGCCGCGATTGCGCGCCGCGATGCTTGAGGATCTGCGGTGCCCAATGGTCACCCGATATCAGGATATAGGGAAACGACTTGTCGTCGCGCAGTTGTACGTTGAAGCGCGGTCGCAACTGCTTGATCAAATTGGCTTCCAGCAGCAGCGCCTCGGTCTCGGTCGAGGTGGAGATGATCTCGACCGTGACGGTAGCTGCGATCATCCGCAGGATGCGCGCAGGCAGCGGGGCGTTGACGCGGGCGTAGGAAGACAACCGCTTGCGGACGTTCTTGGCCTTGCCGACATACAGCACGTCGCTGCCGGCATTGAGCATGCGGTAGACGCCGGGCGAGGTCGGCGCCAGCCGCACCGCGTTCTCGATCGCCGCGTGGCCGACCGCCAGCGTGCCCTCGGCGATTGCCTCGCCGGTCTCCTCGGCCGCATCCGGCAGGCGCGCCTCGTCGTCCTCCTCGGCGACAGATGTCGCGGGGTCGACGTCGGCGGCGGACAGCTCCTGCGGCGGAAGATCCGGCTGAGAACCCCGCCTCGCCTTGGGCAGGGGCTCCGGTCGGTCGGTAGAATCGTGATCCATGGGCGTTAAATTAAGCGCTGAGGGGCGGCATCGCCAGCGCTCGCGTCGAACCTGCGAATGCACCGGTAACCCATTGTTAAGAATGATGAGCGGTCGGTAACCCGGCTTAACAACGCTTTAACGTAAAACTCTCGATAAATCTTACACGAAAAGAGTGGAGTTCCGTAACCACGCCGGTGTCTCGCCCGGCATGGCTCACGGCAGTTGCGTGGAGTTGCGTGATGAAAAGGTTCGTATCGGGCGCGCTGGCGCTGATCGCCACAGGCTGGACCGTGTCCGCCCGGGCGGCCGACTTCTACGGATCGCGCGCACCCTATACCGTCAACCAGCCGCTCAACGCCTATAGCTGGGCCGGTCCCTATCTCGGCGCCAACCTCGGCTATGCCTGGGGCTCGGTCGCCAACAATCCGAGCAAGCCTTCCGGTTTCGTGGGCGGTGTCCAGGCCGGCTACAACTGGCAGAACGGCGCCTTCGTGTTCGGCCTCGAAGGCGACATCCAGGCGACTGGCGCCGAGGAAACCTTCGCGCCGTGGAAGTTTTCCAACCCCTGGTTCGGCACGGTGCGCGGCCGCGCCGGTTACGCCTTCAACAACATCATGTTCTTCGGCACCGGCGGCATCGCCTTCGGCGAATTGCGCGCCACTACGTTCGGCGTCTCTGAATCCCACACCAACGCAGGCTGGACACTCGGCGCCGGCGCCGAGATGGGTCTTGCGCCGAACTGGAGTGCCAAGATCGAATATCTCTATGTCGATCTGGCCAACAGCAACTTCGTCGTTACGGGCGCGTCAAATGGCTATCGGTTCGGCTTGATCCGCGCCGGCGTGAACTTCCGGTTCTAAGAACAAAGAAACTGCCTTCTATCACCTCCCGGCGGCCGAAAGCCGCCGGGATTTTTTTGTCCTCACGCCGCATGGCGTGCGCATCGAGATGCTCCGGGCGGCAACACCGTCCCCGGCAAAGTATTCACCGCCGAAAATCAGTCCACGTCCAACGCAAGCGTCGTTACGATGAAATCACCAGGTTGACCGCCTTGGGGCCTTTGCCCTTCTTGTCCGGTTCGACCTCGAACGTAATGCGCTGACCTTCCGCCAGATCCTTCAGTCCGGCCCGCTCAACGGCAGTGATGTGAACGAACACATCGCGACCGCCGTCATCGGGCTTGATGAAGCCGTAGCCGCGTTCTCCATTGAAGAACTTGACTGTTCCAGTCATGGCCATCGGGAAACTCCTCCCCCGTATTGCTCCGCCGCTACGCGCAATTCGCGTAACCGCCGACCGGACAATCGCTGCCGGAAGCTTTGGCCACCTGAGCCGGCCGGATTGACGTCCCCGACCGACCTGGATTTATTTCGGCCTTGATCACTCCGCCGCAACCATTCGCGGAAGCGGAACGTAAAGCCAGTCCCAACGGCCTGAGCATAATACGGATTTGCGCGAATTGCCTATATGGCGAATAGCACTTTCCACCGGCCGGGCGCTTCAGGGCTTGGGCGTCTCCAGCCTGAACCGGCCGGCGCCACCCTGGCCCAGCGGCTTTTCGAGTTCGGGTAAAATGATCTTCAATTCAGCCGCCAGCGTCCATGGCGGATTGACGATCAAAAGCCCGGTGGAGGTGAGGGGGCCGCCGGCGGCCTGCGGGGCGACGCTGAATTCGAGCCGCAGGCACTTGCCCGCCGGCTTGCTGGCCCCGGCGGCGGCCGCGACGAGCCGCGCCAGCGTGTCGGTGGCGCGGCGGCTCTTCACCGGATACCAGATCAGATAGCTGCCGGTCGGCCATTTCGCATAGGCCTCGGCAAAGCGAACGGCCAGCGTTTCGAACTCATCCTTTTGCTCGAACGAGGGGTCGATCAGCACCAGGCCGCGCCGCTCGTTGGGCGGCACGAAGGCCGGCAGGGCCGTCCAGCCGTCGAGATCCACCACCCGCGCCTGGCTGTCGCGGCGCAGCGCGTCGATCAGCTGCCGGCGGGCGCCCGGCTCGATCTCGCAAGCCGTGAGGCGATCCTGCGGCCGCAGCAGCGCCCGGGCGATCAGGGGCGATCCGGGATAGGCCTCGAGCTTGCCCGGCGCGTTGAACGCCCGGACGATGTCGATATAGGGGCTCACCAGCGGCAGCGCGCTTTCCGAAAACCGCGCCTGCAGCACCCGCGCGATGCCGGTCAGCCACTCGCCGCTGCGGCGCGCTTCATCGCCGGCCAGATCGTAGCGGCCGGCGCCGGCATGGGTGTCGATGACGCGAAACGGCGCCTGCTTCTCCTGCAGGTAGGTCAGCATCCGCACCAGCACGATATGCTTGATGACGTCGGCAAAGCCGCCAGCGTGGAAGGCGTGTCGGTAGTTCATTGTTAAGCAGTTACGACATTGCGGCGCGAAAAGTAACCCGTGTCGTCGAAGCCGCGTGCGGCGGGACAACTTGTCTGTAACGGGAGTCAGTAGATTGCCGGAGGTGTTCGATCGATCGCCTTAACCGATCATTTCAGTATCGGGTGTATTTTTCGCTTCCGTCCAGAACAGACGAGGATGTTTCTTATGAGTACGATTGCAGCCGCCTATTTATCCTATACGGCCTTTTCGATTTCCCAAACCAGCTCCGCCGTAGCGGATGTAGGTACCAGCAAGGGCGCTGCCGCAAGCACCGCATCGTCATCTTCGTCTTCATCGGTGTCCGTGTCGGTCACCAACGTCACGATTTCGCACCGCGCCAAACAGCTGTACGCCCGGGCGTCGTCGGAACGGTCCGTGGTCGATCGGCTGCAGGCACAGATCGACGCTCTTCTCACGGACAGAACCGGCAGGCACCGCGGCCGTCACGCGGGAGCGGATGCCGGTCTGGACTTTTTCAAGCTCACCGGCAGTGGCGGGAACAATTCGATCAGGCCCAACGCCAAGCCTGTCGCGGTCGATGCCGGCGCCGGCGACGATGTGATCGATACTTATGGCCAGGCCGTCGTCGACGCCGGCGCGGGTAACGATATCGTCAGCACCTATGGTCATTCGACGGTCGATGGCGGCGACGGCAACGATCTCATAAACACCTACGACCACGCCAACGTTTCGGGCGGCAACGGCAACGACAAGATCGCCACCTACGGCGACTCTGTTCTGGACGGGGGCGCCGGCGACGACGTGCTCAGCGCCTATGCCAACTCGGTTCTGAGCGGGGGCGCAGGCGACGACAAGCTCAGCGCCTACGACAATGCCACGCTCGACGGTGGCGACGGCAACGATAGTCTCAGCGCCTATGACAACGCGAGCCTCAACGGCGGTGCCGGCAATGACCGCATCGAAGCCTACAACCATGCCGATGTCGATGCCGGTTCCGGCAGCGACGTCGTCAGCACCTACTCCTATGCAACGGTGTCGGCCGGTGACGGCAATGACCGGGTGCTGACCGATGATCATTCCGTTGTCGACGCCGGCGCTGGCGACGATGCTATCCAGGTCCGTAGTTCTTCCACGGTGACCGGTGGCGTCGGCAATGACAGCATCAGCGTCACCGGTGAGGGCACCACGGTCAATTTCGCCAATGGTGACGGCAACGACGTCATTGACGTCAATGGCCACAATGTCGATCTCGCGATCAGCGGCTATTCGCTGAACGACGTCGTCCTCACGCAGCAGAATGGCCAGGCCGTCGTGAACTTCAAGGGCTCCGGCGATTCACTGACGTTCGATCTCGGCGGTGCTGGGTCGGTACGGCTGAGCTTCGGCGGCGGCAGCGTGGATATCAAGGCCTGACGCGGCTTTGGCGCAAAAAATAAGGCCCGGCCATCCACGTGTCCTGCAGACGACGATAAGGCCGTGGATGACCGGAAGCGCGAAGGCCGTCTGCGTAGGACACGCCGCCACGCATCGGCATGGCGGAACGGAAATTCAGCCGCCCCGCACCGGCGGCATCACCACCTCGTCGCGGCGGCAGGCGCGGCGGTCGTTTTCCTCGCAGGCGCGGAATTGCATGTCCTTGCTCATGCAGATCCGCACCTCGCTGAGGCGGCGGCTGGAGCACATCACTGAAATCGCCGAACGGCTGAGGCCCGGGTTGATCTTGATGAAGGCTTCTTCGAGATCGTCCGGCGCGATGGTCTTCTGCGTCGCCAATTGCAAAAATTCCTCAGGGATCTTCACCGCGGCGCGCGCCTTGCGGACGCTCTCGAAATAGGCTCGCGCGCCGAGGCCGGAACAGGTGCCGTGCTTGTCCCACTCGTTAAAGATCAGCCCGGGCGCCGGCATCAGGTCCAGCATCGAGGTCATGATGTTGCGGTCGAGGCGCGGTGACGGGCGCTGGCAATATTCGGGAAAGCCGCGCTCATATTGCGGCCACAGCCCGTGGACCACGAAGGAGTAGGGCCGTTCGCATTGCACCTGCGCCCGCCCGCTGTTGCCGCGCTCGGCCGCCGCCTCGCAGAACGAGGGCGACCAGGACAGCGCCAGGACATAGAAATCGAATTCGCCCGGTGCGTTCTGCCGGCGGTCCTGCGCGTGCGCCATGCCGGCGAACACCAAAAAAAGAGCCAGCGAAATCACAATCCGCGAAATAACGAGGAATCGACACATTTGACCCCCTCTACCCGACTACCGGTAGCCTAGCAGAGAACCAGAACATTTAAAGAACAAAATTCGATTGGCAAACGGAAATCAGGGCTTCGCGGCCCGGCAGCCCGGGCCGTAGGCCCAGTTGCGGTCAAGCCCGGCCACGCACCAATCGACGCCCTGTCCAAAGCCGGCGAAACCGCCGTCCTCGCTGATCGAAAAGTGTACGGCGCGCATCTTGCCGTCGCTCAGCATCACGTCGCCGCTGCAGTAGCGGCGCGGGATGTTGTCGGACTGCCAGGGCCGGAACGCGGTCTCATGGATGCGTCCGAAGCCGGTGATGACGAGGTCCGAATTCCAGAACTTGCCTTCTTTTTCCTGGAACTGCGCGGCGATCGTCGGCAGCGCCCGCTCGCATTCGGCGACGCGGCCGTCATATTTCGGGCCGAACAGCCCGAAATTGAGCTCCAGCGGGTTGGCGGCCTGCGCGGCAGGGCTGCAGACCAGCACGGCGAAAGCTGCCGCCATCGGGCCGAATGATCGCAAGGATGTGAATAGGTTGCGCATGGGGAATCCGCCGGTAAGCCAACGCGCGAGACGGTGCCGCGAAAGCCCTGAGAACGTCAAGTGCATCGCGGCAACACCTGACGGCCAACTCCGCCCCGTGCTTCAACCCATTCTTTCCACGGCGGTCGGCACACACTATGGTGCGGTTCGAGCGAAACGGAGTCTGCGATGCGAAAAGTTATGGCCGCGTGTCTGGTTGCTGCGGGGGCGGTGCTGGCTAGCGCGCCGGCGCAGGCGTACTGGTTCGATATCGACACGGTGCCGGCGGTCAAGGGCAATGACACCGGCGGCATCATCGCCTATCCGCTCGCGATGCAGGCCGATGCTCGGCAGATCGCCGTCGATCACTGCGCCCGCTACGGCAAGGTGGTGAGATTCCTCGGCGTGCAGCCGAACTACGGCGGCTACGTCTCCTTTGCCTGCCGCTGGGTGCCCTATGGCGCCGCCGAGCGGCCGCTGCGCACGCTGTACTGAGCCCTAGCTGCTTCCTGATTTTCCGCCTGGACATGTTTTTGCCACGCGAGGCGTGTGTTGACCTCGCGCGAAGTGATGACATTGAAATCCAGCGGGAGCCCGCCCATGAGAAGATTGTTCGTTGTGTCCCTTTCCGCCGCCGGCCTGCTGGCGCCGATCGGCGCCGGTGCGGTCGAGTTGCCGGTGCGCAAGGCCGGGCTGTGGGAGATGAAGGTGCAGAGCGTGGGCGCGTCGAAGCCCGAGATGACGATGCAGCAATGCACCGACGAGAGCACCGACAAGGACATGAGCACGTCGTTCTCGCCGATGGCCAAGGAGATCTGCTCCAAGCAGGACATCCAGAAGACCGCGACCGGCTATGTCAGCGATTCCGTCTGCAGCGTCGCCGGGATGACGATCAAGTCGCACGCCGAGATCATCGGCGATTTCAATTCGGGCTACACGGTGAAATCGACCTCGCACAGCGAGGGCGGCATGGCCGGCACCGCGCGCGATAGCTCGACGACGATCGAGGCCAAGTGGCTCGGCGCCTGCAAGGGTGACCAGAAGGCCGGCGACATCATGATGCCCGGCGGCATGAAGATAAACATCAAGGACATGGAAAAGCTGAAGGGGCTGATCCCGAAGGCGGCGAAGTAGGGGCCCTGCGGGGGCCAAAACACGAAATTTCGAAAACAACCCCATGCAAAGTAGGACGGGGTTCGGCTCGTAGCCTCACTAAGTCCTTAAACGGGCACCCTAACTGCTGCCCGCAGGCCGCCCATCGGGCTGTCGCTCAGCGTGATGTCACCGCCGTGCGAGCGGGCGATGTCGCGGGCGATGGCCAGGCCTAAGCCCGTGCCGCCTTCGTTCTGGTTGCGGGCGTCGTCGAGCCGCAAGAACGGTTTGAACACTTCCTCGCGCATGTCGGCAGGAATGCCCGGCCCGTCGTCGTCGATCGTGACCGTCAGATAGCGGTGATCGCGGTGGCCGGTAATGGCGACCGTTTTCGAATAGCGCGCGGCGTTGGAGACGAGGTTGGCGATGCAGCGCTTGAACGCGGCCGGCTTCACCGTCACCACAGGCAGCCCATGGAAGGTCACCGTCGCGGTGTGACCATGGCGCTCCGCGTCGCTGCGCAATTCCTCCAGCGCCATCGCCATGTCGGTCGGCTGCGCGATCTCGCCGCTGTCGCCGCGCGCAAACGCGAGATAGGCCTCCAGCATGCCGGACATCTCGTCGACGTCCTTGCGCATGCCGTCGACTTCGGGGCTGTCGCCGATCAGCGCGAGCTCGAGCTTGAAGCGGGTCAGGATGGTGCGCAAATCGTGGCTGACGCCGGCCAGCATCGCGGTGCGCTGCTCGATCGAACGCTCGACGCGGGCCTTCATTTCCAGGAACGCCTGCGCCGCGCGCCGCACCTCGCGCGCGCCGCGCGGGCGGAAATTCGGCTCCTCGCGGCCCTTGCCGAAACTTTCGGCGGCGTCCGCCAGCCGCAGGATCGGCCTGATCTGGTTGCGCAGGAACAATACCGAGACGATCAGCAGGATTGAGGAGGTGCCGAGCATCCAGAAAATGAAGATCTCCGATTGCGAGGCGTAGGCCCGGCTTCGCTGCGCGAACACCCGCATCACGGCGTCGTCGAGCTGGATGCGGATCTCGACCAGGTTGGACTTGCCGACGGTGTCGATCCAGAACGGACGGCCGACCTGGCGGCTGATCTGCCCCGAAAGCGACTGGTCGAGCAGTGAGAAGAACGGTTTTGGCCCCGGCGAGGGCATGTCGCCCGGCGGAAGGAAATCGATCACGAGCCCAAGCCGCTGCTGCGCGATGCGCTTGAGTTGTGTGCGATCCTTGTCCTGCGGAAAGGTCTTGTAGATGTCGATCAGGCCCGCGATATCCGCCACCACGGCGGCCGACAAATGCCGTGTCACCGTGTTCCAGTGCCGCTCCATGAACACGAAGGCGACCACCGTCTGCAGCATCACCATCGGCACGATCATGATCAGCAGCGCACGGGCGTAGAGGCCGGTCGGCATCCAGCCCTTGAACGCGTTGCCCATCCAGCCATTGGCCTTCGACACGCGCTGCGACGCGTTGCGAATGATCGTCAGGCCGGTGTCGAGCGTGCTCATGGCGCGAAGTTCATGTCGGCTCAGGGCGACGCGACCAGGCGATAGCCGATGCCGCGCACGGCCTGCAGGAACAGCGGATTGGCGGGATCGCGCTCGATCTTGCGGCGCAGACGGTTGATCTGCACGTCGACCGCGCGCTCGTTCACCGTGCCGCCGCCGGTCAGCGCCGCGCGCGGCACGGTATCGCCGGGCGCGACCGCGAGGATGCGCAGCATTTCGCGCTCGCGGTCGGTCAGATGAATGATCTCCTCGCCCTGGCGCAGTTCGCCGCGGTCGAGATGAAACACGTAAGGGCCGAACGCGATCTGCTCCAGCGCCTCCACCGGCGGCGGCGCGGAGCGCTTGAGGATGTTGCCGATCCTCAGGATCAATTCGCGCGGCTCGAACGGCTTTGCGACATAGTCGTCGGCGCCGCTCCGTAGGCCCTCGATCCGCGCCTCCGCCTCGTGCCGCGCGGTCAGCATGATGATCGGTACCGAGGACGAAGTGCGGATGAACCGCGCGAGTTCGAGGCCGGTTTCGCCGGGCATCATGACGTCGAGGATCAGCAAATCGAAGTGCAGGCCGAGCAGCTTTGCGCGGGCGTCGTTGGCGCTCGAGGCGGTGGTGACGCGATAACCCTCGCCGGACAGAAACCGCGACAAAAGATCGCGGATTCGGCGGTCGTCGTCGACCAGCAGCAGATGCGGCGCGTCGTCGGCCAGTTGCTGGGGGGCGCGTGCGGTGGCGGCTGTAGCCATGGTTGCTCCTTGCGCCACGGTCACTCCTTCGACTTCCTGGTGCCGGTTCCGAAGATCGCCTCCAACACCTTGTCGGGGTCGTCGCGATCGATCATCGCACGCAGAAACTGGCTGATTGCGGCGACGCCTTCGGGATTGACGTCCCGGAGCGCGCGGGTGATGCGATCGGTCTGCAGCCCTGCGAGCTTTGCCACCAAGGCTTCGCCTTTGGGGGTGGCGTAAAGAAGGCGCTGCCGGCGGTCGTTATTGCCGGTCTTCTGGATAATGTAGTCCTCATCGAGCAGCTGCTTGAGCACCCGGCCGAGCGACTGCTTGGTGATCCGCAACACGTCCAGGAGGTCGGCGACCTTGAGGCCGGGATAGCGGTAGACGAAATGCATCACCCGGTGATGGGCGCGGCCGAAGCCGAATGCCTCCAACTCCTGATCGGCATCGCCCACGAAGTCGCGGTAGGCGAAGAACAAAAGCTCGATGATATCCCAGCGCAATTCACCGGCCCGCGGGCCAGGGGTTGTGCCTGACGCCGCCTGCGAATCGGGGGTAGCAGGGCCCCTTGAGAAATTTATGTCAGTCATGTTGACATATCTTGGGTTCAATGTTACAAAACTGCCAGCCACGACGAAACTTTAAGTCGTTTCGAACCTGGTGACGTGTCAGGCAGCCGGGAAAAGCCAGCGATGGCGGCAATGGCCGCAAATGGACTACCGTGCGATTGTCGAGCGGCATTTCGGCAAACATACTGGACTTCGGCATCCCGCAAAAGCATGTCCTCACCAGACATGACGGCACGGAAGCCGGCCGCGAGGCTGGCGATGATGAAGTCCAGAACGCTGTGAAGTCCAGACCTATTGAGCAGGCCCGTCCGGAAAAGGCAGGCCGGCTCCGCCATCGCGCCGGTTCCGGCGGCGAAAGATCAAGGGCGAAAGCCAAGGGAAAGCCAAGGGCAGGAAGCGACGATGAGTTTGAAATTCGACATTCAGCCGGTGGCCAACCCGACACCCGAGAAGGAGCGCACGGCAAAGCTCGCGGACCCCGGCTTCGGCCGGATATTCACCGATCACATGGCGATCGTCCGCTACAACCAGGCCAAGGGCTGGCATGACGCGCGGGTCGAATCCCGCGCCAACTTCCCGCTCGATCCGGCGACGGCCGTCCTGCACTACGCGCAGGAGATCTTTGAGGGCCTCAAGGCCTACAAGCGCGACAACGGCGTCAACCTGTTCCGCCCCGACGCCAACGCAAGGCGCTTC
Source organism: uncultured Bradyrhizobium sp. (assembly GCA_902826195.1). GTDB lineage: Bacteria > Pseudomonadota > Alphaproteobacteria > Rhizobiales > Xanthobacteraceae > Bradyrhizobium. The sequence goes on from CADEDX010000051.1 coordinate 11,646, forward strand.
AGGAATTCGGCCGATCGCATGGCGATGGCGCCGCTGCCCGAGGATGTATTCATCGAGGCGGTCGAGCAACTGGTGCGCATCGACAGCGCCTGGGTCCCGGGCGGCGAGGGCAGCCTCTATCTGCGGCCCTTCATGATCGCGAGCGAGATCTTCCTCGGCGTCAAACCGTCGGCGGAATATATCTTCGCCGTCATCGCCTCGCCGGTCGGCTCCTATTTCAAGGGCGGACCCGCGCCGGTGTCGATCTGGGTGTCGGAGAATTACACGCGCGCCGCGGTCGGCGGCACCGGCGCCGTCAAGTGCGGGGGCAACTACGCCGCCAGCCTGCGGGCGCAGGCGGAAGCGATCGAGCATGGCTGCGACCAGGTGGTTTTCCTCGACGCGATCGAGCGCCGCTACATCGAGGAGCTCGGCGGCATGAACGTGTTCTTCGTGTTCGACGACGGCTCGCTCTCGACGCCGCCGCTCGGCACCATTTTGCCCGGCATCACCCGCGACTCGATCATCGCGCTGGCCAGGGATGCCGGCAAGGTGGTGCGCGAGGAGCCGTATACGATCGAGCAATGGCGCAAGGATGCCGCCAGCGGCAGGCTGAAGGAAGCTTTCGCCTGCGGCACCGCGGCCGTCATTTCGCCGATCGGCAAGGTGCGTTCGGCGAGCGGCGATTTCCTGATTTCGGGAGGCGCCGCCGGCCCGGTCGCCATGGGCCTGCGCAAGCAGCTGGTCGACATCCAGTACGGCCGCGCCGAAGACCCGCACGAGTGGATCAGAAAGGTCCTGTGAGCGGCGGCGGAGTGTTTCTGCTGCGCTAGCGATCAATCATTTGAACATCTGCTTGCGCGTGACTCAGCGATTCACGCGAAGGGTGACGTGCGCCTATAGCGGAATTTGGATGACGGCGCGGGCGCCCACGAGCGGCGCCCCTACCATCGAGGGCCGGTAGGGGCGACCCTCGTGGTCGCCCGATCGAAAGCGCGTGCAATCGACTGAGGGCAACGCGCAGCGTTGTCCTCAAGTCCACAGCCTCTTGCTTTACGTTTGGGCCTACGCAGACGATCGCCGCGATGCTCGATGGTGTCAGGAACCAGCCCTTGAAGTCGATGCACCAGGTATCGTTGGCCGCCTCGCAACCGGCAAAGGGGGCACTCGACGGCGGGCTGCGCCGGCGCAGCTTGCGCTTCACCGTCAGCCCTTCGCGATCGAACAGCTCGCCGACAGTGCTGGCTGCAGGCCACTCCGTCTGGCCTGACTTGCGCGCCAGAAAGGCGCGGACCTTGAGCGGTCCCCGGGTCGGATGGGCCCGACGAACCTCAAGGCAGCGTTCGGCAATACTGTCTGCCATGCGCTGTGGTTGAGCAGCGGAGCTCGCGGTCGGCAAGCCACTTGTAGCCAACCCGGCGACTCACACCGAACCGACGGCACACCGCCGCAAACGATTCCTCGTGCTCCTGCACCGCCAACACAAAGCGCATCCGTTCTTCCATTGCACAGGTCTCCGTCCAAACCATCGGCAAGGCCCTCCTTGCCGACCAGTTGACCTGTTACCCATGTCGCCGGTCTATTCTGTTACCTATGCAGCCGGTCAGGACCGTTTGCCCCTCTCCCCGTGCGGGAGAGGGGAAGAGGCGGTTGCCCGGCCGGGCCTTGGCTGGTACCAACGCGCCCCAGGCGTTGTGGACCGAAAATGGCCGAGAAACCGAAAAAACCCCAGAAACTCCGTGCCCGCCTGCCGCGCGGGCTGGAAGATCGCGGCCCGGCGGCGATTGCCGCCACGCGCCGGATGGTCGAGAAGATCCGCGAAGTCTACGAGCGCTACGGGTTCGAGCCGGTGGAAACGCCGGCGATGGAGTTCACCGACGCGCTCGGCAAATTTTTGCCCGACCAGGACCGGCCGAACGAGGGCGTGTTCTCGTTCCAGGACGATGACGAGCAGTGGATATCGCTGCGCTACGATCTGACCGCACCGCTGGCGCGCTACGTGGCGGAGAATTTCGAGGCGCTGCCAAAACCGTATCGCAGCTATCGTTTCGGCTATGTGTTCCGCAATGAGAAGCCGGGCCCCGGCCGCTTCCGCCAGTTCATGCAGTTTGACGCCGATACGGTGGGCAGCGCCTCGCCGGCGGCCGATGCCGAGATGTGCATGATGGCGGCGGATACGATGGAGGCGCTCGGCGTGCCCCGTGGCTCCTATGTAGTGAAGGTGAATAACCGCAAGGTGCTTGATGGGGTGCGCGATGCGCTCGGCATCGCCGATGACGGACAGTGGCTGACCGTGATGCGCGCGATCGACAAGCTGGATCGCCTAGGCATTTCCGGCGTGCAGCAATTGCTCGGCGAGGGCCGCAAGGACGAGTCGGGTGATTTCACCAAGGGCGCCGGTCTGAAACCTGAAGACATCGCGTTGGTCGTCGGCGCGGTCGAACAGGGCGCCGAGCTCGACGCGCGGCTGCGCGACAGCAAGATCGGGCAAGAGGGCCGCGACGAACTCGACGCGATCGGCAAGCTCGTCACCGCATCGGGTTACGGATCTGATCGGATCAAGATCGATCCCTCCGTCGTGCGCGGCCTCGAATATTACACAGGCCCGGTCTATGAGGTCGAACTCACCCTCGAAACCAAGGACGAAAAGGGCCGCCCGGTTCGTTTCGGTTCGGTCGGCGGCGGCGGACGCTATGACGGCCTCGTTTCGCGCTTCCGCGGCGAGCCGGTGCCGGCGACGGGATTTTCCATCGGCGTGTCGCGGTTGCAGGCGGCGCTGACGATGATTGGTCAGCTCGACACGCGGGCGGAGTTCGGGCCCGTCGTCGTCACCGTGTTCGACCGCGATCGCGTCGCCGACTATCAGAAGATGGTAGCGCAGTTGCGCGATGCAAAAATCCGCGCCGAGCTCTATCTCGGCAACCCCAAGAACATGGGCAACCAGCTCAAATATGCCGACCGCCGCAATAGCCCTTGCGTGATCATCCAGGGTTCGGACGAGAAGGCGCGCGGCGAAGTCCAGATCAAGGATCTGATCGAGGGCGCCAAGGCTGCGGCCGCGATCGCCTCCAACCAGGAATGGCGCGAAACGCGCCCGGCGCAGTTTTCCTGCGGCGAGAGCGATATCGTCGCAAAAGTGCGCGAAGTGCTGGCGCGCCATGACGTGACGTGGGGCATCTGAATTTGTCATACGCGGGCTTGACCCGCGTATCCATCTTCAAAATGATGGATTGCCGGGTCAAGCCCGGCAATGACGATGTGAGCAAGAGCAAAAGGGAGACACCAATGCCTGAGATTACCGTGAGCATGGCCGCAGGCCGCACCGACGAACAGAAGGCCGGCATGATGCGCGACATCACCCAGGCGCTGGTGAAGAATCTCGGCGTCGATGCCGATGCGGTGGTGATCCAGATCAACGAAGCGCCGCTGGCCCACAAGATGAAGGGCGGCAAGACGTTTGTGGAACGCGCGGCGGCGGCGAAGAAGTAGTCTGTCTTCCTTCTCCCCTTGTGGGAGAAGGTGGCGGACGCAGTCCGCCGGATGAGGGGTTCTATCGGCGAATGCCGACGCGAGAGAATCGCTCGCGGAGACATACCCCTCACCCGTCTCAATCGCGCGAAGCGCGATTGATCCACCCTCTCCCACAAGGGGAGAGGGGAAGGGAATCCTCATGGACGCGCGCGACTTCATCACCGTCGGCATGAGCGCCGAGCGCACGCTGGTGGTGCCGGCGGAGCGCACGGTCGGGCATTTCGTGCCGGGCATGCCGCTGGTGTTCGCGACGCCGATGATGATCCTGGAAATGGAGATGGCCTCCAGCGACGCCATCCGGCCGCATCTGCAGCCGGGCTGGATCACGGTCGGTACCGAGGTCGATATCCGCCATCTCGGCGCGGCGCTGGTGGGTGCGACCGTGCGGGTCACCGGAAAGGTTTTCGCGGTGGAGCGCCGCGTGATCCGCTTCGAGGTCAAGGCTTTCGAGGGCGAGCGCAAGATCGGCGACGGCCGCCATGCCCGCGGCCTGGTCAATGCCGAGACGTTTACGAAGAGGCTGGCGGAGAAGTAGCGATCGCAGTCTCGTAGCGTGGGTTGAGCTCTTTGCGAAACCCATCAATCACACGCGCGGAAGATGATGGGTTTCGTGAAGAGCTCAACCCATCTTACGGAACTACTTCGCCAGATCCTTCGAACGCTGGGTTGCCGCGGCGACCGCGCGCGTCAAGAGCGGCTGCAGGCCGTTCGGTCCCATCAGCACGTCGAGGGCTGCGGCGGTGGTGCCGCCGGGCGAGGTGACGTTCTGGCGCAGCGTGGCGGGCGCCAGTTCCGAGCGGTGCAGCAATTCGCCGGAGCCGGCGACGGTTTCGCGGGCGAGGCGTGCGGCCAGTTCCGCCGGCAGGCCGGCGGCGACACCGGCGCGCGCGAGTTCTTCGGCGAGCAGGAAGACATAGGCCGGGCCGGAGCCGGAGACCGCGGTCACGGCGTCCATCAGGCTTTCCTGCTCGACCCATTCCACCGAGCCGGTCGCGCGCAGCAGGGCGTCGGCCAGCGCGCGCTGCGCGTCGCTGACGCTTTTCGCCGCCACCGCGACCGTGATGCCGCGGCCGATCGCGGCGGGCGTGTTCGGCATGGCGCGGACCACGCTGCCGCCGCACACCGCTTCGAGCACGGCGATCGGTGTGCCGGCCATGATCGAGACCACCAGCGTCGAGGCGCCGGCGAATGGCTTGAAGGTGGCGCCGGCCTCGCGGAACGACTGCGGCTTGACGGCGACCACCAGCGTGTCGACCTCACCGGTTTCCTGCGCTGCCGGGTTGATCCGGATGCCTTGCACCGCCAGGGCGGCGATCTCGGGGGAGGGCTGCGGCTCGATCACCACGACGCGTTTGGGGTCGAGGCCACCGGCCAGCCATCCGGTCAGCATCGCGCCCCCCATCTTGCCGGCGCCAGCCAGCGCGAGGGTGCCGTGGAGGTTTTGAAGGGTGTTGTTGCTGCTCACAGTCGTCACCGCAAGTTTTGCCGTCGTCCCCGCATACGCGGGGACCCATAACCACAGGCGGTTCTAGTGAAGCAGGAGAGGGGCGACAAGCAATTTGCTTGAGCCGATAGGCCGCGGCGTATGGGTTCCTGCGTTCGCAGGAACGACGGCGAGTGTGTGGAAGCTGCCTGGCTTACGCCTCGCCCGCGGTATCGAACATCGCGGCGCTCATCGCTTCCGGGGCGGTCTTGCCGGCCCAGACCACGAACTGGAAGGCGGGGTAGTAGCGCTCGCAGGCGTGGATGGCGCCGGCCAGCATGGCCTCGCACTGCGCGGTCGAGGCGGTCAGCCCGCCCGGCAGCACCAGCGCCTGCCGGTACATGATCATGCCGGTATGGGTCCAGATGTCGAAGTGGCCGACCCATAATTGCTCGTTGATGGCGGCGATCAGCCGCTGCACCTCGGGCCGGCGCGCGGGGGGAATCTTCATGTCGAAGGCGGAGGCCAGATGCAGCGCCTCGATCTCGCCCATCCAGGTGAAGGACAGCTGGTAGTCGGTCCAGTTGCCCTTGGAGACGATGGTAACCTCGTCCTCGCCGGAGCGCTCGAACGGCCAGTTGTTCTCGGCGGCAATATCCTCGACCGCCGCGAGCGGGTTGTTCCGGGAATCAATAATGCCTTCGAGGAGGGACATGCCGTCTCGACCTTGTTTTTGAATTCTTCTGATACGCACACGGAGCACGGCGCGCTTTGAACCGTGCGCCGCCGCCGGCTGCAATCCCCCCGATCGTTGATCCTCCCGGGGCTGCCGAAGCTCAACTGATGTGATTTGCGGAATCCGCGCAACTCACCCGGGAGTCCGTCCACAGGGCAAAGCGCCGTCGTCCACAGCAGATCGCGGCGATGATTAGGTTTGTGAGAACAAATCGGAATCGATTTTCAGCGTCGTGGGGGCCGCTGGCCGGCAAATGAGGCCGGTTCGCCTTAATGGTTAAGGGATCGTTAATTTCGCCGGGATATGACCGCCGGGCGGCGCAGGCTCAAGGCCCGAGCCGATGCGGACTATTTGTCGCGCGCGACCAGCGGGCATGCTTGCATGGCGGTCCCGAGCCAGGCGCCCTCGATTTCGACGCAGGCACGGGAAGCATCGACGCGCAGGCCGTACCGCTCCAGCAAGGGTTCGCGGATCGGCTTGTCGCGCGTGTGCAATCCCCATGTGCCGCCCGGCGGCGGATCCTGCAACGCGGCGCGAATGCGGCGGTCGAACTTGCCGTCGGGCATGATCGGCAGGGCGATGTCGGCGATCTGATAGAACCGCGACTGCGGCGGCAGCAGCGGGGCGATATAGGCCAGCGGCTTGTCGAGCAGCAGATAGTTCGCGGGCTGTTCGAGCGATTTCGCAATCGCCGGCTGATACGGATTGGACCAGGGGCGGCGGAACCAGTCGCCCGGTTGCGACCAAAGCGCGATGGCCACGGCCACCACCAGCATCGCCGCATTCAGGCGCATCGGCGACATGCGGGGCGTGCCGGCCATAACGCGCGCGATCAAGAGCACGATCAGCGGCGCACACAACAGTTCCAGCGCGACTGCGTAGCGCTGGATCGCAAACACGGCGAGCCATGCCGCGTAGGAGACGCCGAAGAACAGCAGGAACTGGGTGTCGCGCCGCGTGAAGATATCGGTGCGCGTGACGAGGCCGCGGCCGATGCCGAGCACGATCAGGACGGTGGCGACCGCAAAGCGCGCGTCGCGGAACGGATATTCCGAGCTCCTGTTGTCGCCGACCAGCCAGTAAAAGGGATAGGCCAGCGCGTCGAGGAGGCTGTGCGGCAGGAACTGCCAGTCCATGATGTTGGCCGCCATCAATTCGGGCGAGCGGAACACGGCATTGAACATTGGGAAGACGGGGTTGCCGAACTCGCGCCACAGCATCACGTTCCAGGCACCGCCGGTTAAGAGCGCGCCGGCCGCGCCGCCGATGCCAAGGCACAGCGTTGCGCGCACCGGTCGGCCGGCGGCGAGCACGGCCGCGGCGGCGCCGATGGCATAGACGGCGTTGGTCAGCTTCAGCCCGACGGCCGCGCCGATCAGAAGGCCGGCGAGAACGTAGCGCCCGTGATGTGATTCACTTGCCGACAGAATCAAAACGCAGCCGACGAGAATGGGCAGCGCGGTGAGAATGTCGGAGAAGCTAGTGCCAACCTCCGACAGCGTCATCGGCCCGACCGCGGCGATCAGGATCGCCGCGCCGATCGCGCTCACTGTCGCGGTTTGCCGCAGCAGGACGCGGACGAGAAAATAGATCAGCAGCAGATTGAGGCCGTGCACCGCGCCCATGATCATCATGCCGTAGGGCAGCGGCAGCACATGGCGCAGATAATAGATCGGGAAATAGACGAGCGGATTGAAATAGGTCTGGAAGCCCGCCGGCATCGCGTCGATGCCGTAGCGGTCGTTGATGACCGCCCAGACGTTGTATTCGTGGTAGTTCATCCAGTCCCAGTTGACGTCTTCGCCGACGAACCAGGTGTAGA
>CADEDX010000051.1:19146-20662 GCA_902826195.1 uncultured Bradyrhizobium sp.
TCACGGGTGTTTCCTGTGCGTCGCGCGGGCGATCTCAAATGGAGCGCGATAGATACCACTAGAATGCCGGCTTTAAGGATTCGTGAATGTTTCGGCCTGCAGCGATGCGTCGCGGATCGTTCGCAAATCGTGCGTTAACGCTCCTTGGCTAGCGTCGCGAAAGCTTCCACGCAGGACGAGCCCATGACCACGGAATTCTCAGCCGCTTCGCTTCGCTCGCCGGCAGGTACGGCAGGGCGGCAAGGGCTAGCGACGTTGCTCATCATGGGGCTGGTGTTCTTCATCGCCATCATGCTTCGTCAGGTCGTTCCGCTGAACACGGACGTCAGCTGGCTGCTGGTGGTGTGCGAACGCATGCTGGGCGGCCAGCATCTGTACGGCGATATCGTCGAGATCAATCCGCCGATGGCGGCGTTCGCCTATCTTCCGGGCGTGGCGCTGGCGCATAGGCTCGGCGTCGACCCGCGGCACATCATCGACGCGCAGCTTCTGCTGCTGGCGGCGGCCTCGCTGTTCGCGGTGTCGCGGATCCTGCGCCTGTCGCCGGCGCTGTGGCCAGCGAATTGCGGACCGCTGGCGATCTGGGCTGCGGCCGTGGTCACGATCCTGCCGATGCACGTCTTCGCCCAGCGCGAACACATGGCGATGCTGACCTTCCTGCCGGCGCTCGCCGTCTATGCGATGCGCAGCAAGCGCGAGCCGGTGCCGCTATGGGCGATCCTGATTGCCGGCGTGGGCGCCGGCATTACCCTGGCCTTCAAGCCGTTCTTCACCGTGCCCGCGATGCTGTGCATCCTGTTCGCCACGATCCGCTCGCGCTCGTGGCGCACGCTGCTTGCGCCGGAAAACATCATCGCGGCCGCGCTCGTGATCATGGTGAGCGTCGGCACCTACGTGTTCTATCCCGAATATTTCACCATCACCTATCCGCTGGTTCGCGATACCTATCTGCCGTGGTCGATGCCGGTATCCACCATCTTCATCAACGACGCCACGCTGGTGTTTGCGGTCGCGATGGTGTCGGTGCTGCTGGCGCGAAGGAAGCTGGCGGACGACAGCCTGCTGCTGGTGACGGCGCTCGCCTCGGTCGGGTTTGCCGTCTCGTTCTTTCTGCAGCGGCGCGGCTGGGCCTATCATTCCTATCCGATGGTCGCGGTGGCGCTGCTGGCGATGGGCTACGCGTTGACAGGACCCGCCGGAGCCCGTTCGCGCTTTGGCGAAGTCGTTTCGGCGCTCGTGCTGGCGGTGAGCTTCCTCGTCGGCATGCAGTGGTTCTATGCCGGCGTCTATGTCGGCCCGGTCAGGCAGGCGGTCGAAGGTCTGGTGCCGCATCCCAAGATCCTGGTGCTGAGCGGTGAGGCCGCGATCGGTCACCCGCTGGTGCGCGATGTCGGGGGCGTCTGGGTCTCGCGTCAGGAGAACCTGTGGATTCGCGAATTCGTGCGGCTGACGCGGGAGCGGACCGTCGTCGATGCCGCGACCGACGCCAAGCTGAACGATTATCTGGCGCTGGAGC
>CADEDX010000052.1 GCA_902826195.1 uncultured Bradyrhizobium sp.
CCCACAACGGTCCTGCTTGCGGACTGCGCAAGGGCTACCGAGCTCACGAGGCCGAGCGAGGTCGCAATCCATAGTGCCTTCATCGCGACAACTCGCTTTGCTTGACCGGCTTGGTACGATCGATCCAGTTTTGGGCGGCCCGGGCTCGTTCAATTCCCGGCGCGCTTCGCTTCACGTCCAATTCCTTCCATCTCGGATCGAACCCGGGCGACTTCAATTTCTCAACGCGGCTGAAGAACTCTTCCACGAAGCGCTCGACCCGGCGGTAACGCGGCGTCTCCGGCCGCCAGTTGTACGACGCGAGAATGGTGGGAACCGCGATGGTGGCGACGCGCTCGCCCTTCGCAATCAGGTTGGGATAGTCCGCGGACTCCAGCGACGAAGCGACATAGTAGTCGGAGAATTTGGGGCCGAACTCGACGGGCAGGAATTTGAAGCCATCTTCCCATTTGCCCTTGACGAACGGGTCGACAGGCTTCGACGTGATGAAGACGACGGCAGCAATCTCTCCGCGCTTCAGTTGCTCCAGCGCGACGGGATGCGGGACGAACATCTTGTCGACGGCAACGCCGAGGCGGCTGAAAATCAGCGGCCCGGAATAGGCTGCGGCGGTGCCTTGCGTGTTGAAGTTGACCTTCTTGCCCGCCAGGTCCGCCAGCGTTCGTATCTCCGGCCTCACGAAGATATGCAGTTCCGACGGAAACAGGTTCATGATCGAGACGATGCGCTGCTGAATCTGCGGCACCTGCATCTTGTACTCTTCGAGCGAGTCCGTGTTGATGATCGCCAGATCCACTCCCTTGAGATAGAGAAGATCGTTGACGTTCTCCGTCGGTCCCCGCGTCACGATCGGGAGAACGTGAACCTTGTCGCTCTCATTCACCACCCGCGCAATTTCGGTCGCGAAACGGATCGGCGCGCCTTCCAGCAAGCCGCCGGCGAGGCCTACGGTGCCGGAATTGACCCGCTCCCTGACCTGCTGTTGGCTCGGCGCCCGTGGCGCATTTTCTGTTCTATTGGATTGCGCGACACCTGCATCGCTGAACCCAGTCGCAACGATAAACACAGTCACAAGTTTTGAGAAAAAACGCATTACACACACCTGACAAAATACCGGACCACAAAAACATGCGCCAGCGGCGCAAGATCGAAACGAACGTCGAAAAACTTCAATTCTTGCTCAGGGTCTATCAACGACAATTGGCAACCCTTCGTTGCAAAAAACCCTTATTTAACAGGGGCATTTTCGAATTTGATTATGGCCAATAATTGGTGAAATCAAACAATCAAATGACACCAGGGTTAATTCTGATGAGATTCAATGCTGCATCGGTCGACTGTTACATCGGTGCTTCAGCGGCAAGACGATGCCTTAACGCGAGAATTAGCATCCTCGACGAGTAGCGTTCGACGCTGCAACCGAATTAATACCGCCAGAGAATGCTATTTAATCCGGCCACACGTTCCGTGCGTGTTCGGTCCCGCGCCGATGAGTGAGTCGCGCAGCGACCGCGTCTCGGCCTCGTCATCCGCTCATCAGTGCCGGCTGCGGCTACGTTTTCGCGCCGCCGCGGAATCCCATCGCCAGAACGTAGCGTTCAGATGAATCCTGGCGGCTCGACGCCGGCTTGACGTGGCGTACGCTCGCAAAATCACGCTTCAATTGCGCAACGAGTTCTGCGTCGGCGCCGCTCTGAAAGGCCTTGGCCAGGAACGTTCCACCGGGATTGAGCACCTCGGTCGCAAACGCCGCCGCTGTTTCGATCAGGCCGACGATGCGAAGCTGATCGGTCTTGCGGTGGCCGGTGGTGTTGGGCGCCATGTCGGACATCACGACGTCGGCGCGCCCGCCCATCATGGCGAGCAGTTTTTCCGGCGCATCCTCGGCCAGGAAATCGAGCTGCGCGAAATTGACGCCGGGGATTTCCGGCATCTCCAGGAGATCGATCGCGACCACCTTGCCCTTGCCGCTGACCGCACCGACGCGCTTGGCTGCGATCTGGCTCCAGCCGCCGGGCGCGGCGCCAAGGTCGACCACGGCGATGCCATGCTTGAGGAAATGATACTTGTCGTCAATTTCGATCAGCTTGTAGGCCGCGCGCGAGCGATAACCGTCGCGCTTGGCCTGAGCCACATAGGGATCGTTGAGCTGCCGCTCCAGCCAGAGCTTTGATGACAGCTTGCGCTTGCCGCCGCTCTTGACCGTGACGTGCAGCCGTCCGGTGGTGTCTTTCGCCATTTGGATTCCTAACGTCATTCCGGGATCGTCCGAAGGACCAGATCCGGAATTTCCAGATTCCGGGTTCGATGCTTTGCAGGGCCCCGGAATGACTGCCAAACTGAATAAAACACGCCGTGCGGCGCATGGGTTAGCATGTCCGAAGCACGCCGTCCTCGCGCATCATTTCGACCAGCATGCCCTCGCGCAGGCCGCGATCGGCGACGCGCAGCCGCGGCAGCGGGAAGGCGTCGCGGATTGCGTCCAGGATGGCGCAGCCGGCCAGCACCAGGTCCGCGCGCTCGATGCTGATGCAGCTGTTGTTGGCGCGTTCCTGATAGCTCATGCCACGCAACCGCTGGATCACGGCGGTGACGTCGGAACCGTTCATCCAGACGCCGTCGATGCGGCGGCGGTCGTAGCGCGACAGATTGAGATGAACGCCGGCCAGTGTCGTCACGGTGCCCGATGTGCCCAGCATATGCATGTCGTGCAAATCCGAGCCGTGCTCGGCGGCGAACGGCGCCACGTGTTGCGCAACCTCGCGCATCATGTCCGCATAGGATTGCTCGGTGACGTCCCGGCCCCCGAAGTGTTCGGCCAGGGTGACGACGCCGAGTGGAATCGACATCCACGCCTTGATCCGTGGCGGCGCATTCTGTTCGGCCGGGTCGCGCTCGATCCGGACCAGTTCGGTCGAGCCGCCGCCGATGTCGAACAGGATGGCGCCCCGCCCCCTGGCGTCTAGCAGCGGCGAGCAGCCGATCACGGCCAGCGTCGCCTCGGTCTCGCGATCGATCACCTCGAGCCGGATGCCGGTCTCGGCGGCGACGCGGGCGCGGAAGCTGTCGGCATTGGCGGCGGCGCGGCAGGCCTCGGTCGCGATCAATCGCAAGCGCCTGGCTTTGCGGTAACGGATCTTGTCACTGCAGATGCTCAAGGCCGCAACGGCCCGGTCGATCGCGGCCTCGCTGATGGAACCTGTCGCGGAAATGCCCTCGCCCAGCCGGATGATCCGCGAAAACGAGTCCACCACGCGAAAACCATCGCCTGCCGGACTGGCGATCAGGAGCCGGCAATTGTTGGTGCCAAGGTCGAGCGCGGCGTAGACACCGTTGCGGGTGTCCGCGGCAACCGACCCTGACGGGCTTGCGCGGGCCTGAAGGCCCTCGCGCAGCCGCGGATCCTCATTCATCAAATTGCCTTTTCGCGGCCCACGCAGGCCGGGCCGCCGAAGAATTACCATTCACGGAAACTTTAGCAGCGCCAAGAGGCTACGCAACAACCCATCACATAGGACTATGCCCAATCAGGCGTTGTCGGGGGTGTTGCAGTGCGTTATCTCAGCAGGAACCCGCAAAAGCGCGAGATTCCAAGCATTTCAGGTGTTTTTCGATGCAAGACCACACGTCGCCGCCCTCTTTGGGAAACGCTATCGCACTGCAAAAATACGGTGTCGGGCAGCCGGTGCGCCGCAAGGAGGATGACACGCTGGTCCGCGGCAAGGGCAAATACACCGACGACTTCACCCTGCCCGGCCAAGCCTACTGCTTCATGGTGCGCTCAAGCCATGCCCATGGAATCATCCGGGGGATCGATACGGCGGCCGCCAAGGGCATGCCGGGCGTGCTCGGCGTCTGGACCGGCAAGGATCTGGAAGCCGCCTGCTACAACCCCTTCACCTGCGGCATGCCGCTGAAGAGCCGGGACGGCTCGCCGCTGCTGCAGACCAACCGACCCGCGCTTCCAACCGACAAGGTACGCTTCGTCGGCGACCCCGTCGCCTTCGTCGTCGCCGAAACCCTGGCGCAGGCGCGCGACGCGGCGGAAGCCGTCGAACTCGACATCGCGCCGCTGCCGGCCGTGACCGACGCCGCAGAAGCCGCCAAACCCGGCGCGCCGCTGCTCTACGACCACATCCCGAACAATGTCGCTCTGGATTATCATTACGGCGACACCGCGAAGATCGATGCGGCGTTCGCGAGCGCGGCGCATGTCACAAAAATCGACATCGTCAATACCCGCGTCGCCGTCGTCTCGATGGAGCCGCGTGTGGCGCTCGCCGCTTACGACAAGGCGAGCGAGCGTTTCACGCTGCAGGTGCCGACACAGGGCGTCGCCGGCAACAAGGCCGGCTTTGCAAAGATCCTGAACGTGCCGACCGACAAGGTTCGTATTCTCACCGCCAATGTCGGCGGTTCCTTCGGCATGAAGAACATGAATTATCCGGAATACACCTGCATCGCGCACGCGGCGAAGGTGCTCGGGCGTCCGGTGAAATGGACCGACGAGCGCTCGACCAGCTTCCTCTCCGACAGCCAGGGCCGCGCGCAGCTCATGCACTGCGAACTCGCGCTCGATGCCGAGGGAAAATTCCTCGCGGTACGGCTGCAGGGTTACGGCAATCTCGGCGCCTACATCACCGGTGTGGCGCCGGGGCCGCTGTCGCTCAACACCGGCAAGAACCTCGCCAGTGTCTACCGCACGCCGCTGCTCGGCGTCGACATCAAGACGGTGTTGACCAACACCACGCTGATGGGCGCCTATCGCGGCGCCGGCCGGCCCGAGGCCAACTACTATATGGAACGGCTGATCGACCGCGCCGCCGACGAGATGGCCATCAGCCGGCTGACCTTGCGCAAGCGCAACTTCATCAAGCCGTCGCAACTGCCGTTCGCGGCAGCTTCCGGCGTCACCTACGACAGCGGTGATTTCGCAGGGGTGTTCAACAAGGCGCTGGAGATTTCCGACCAGGCCAATTTCGCCAGACGCAAGAAAGAGAGCAAGAAGAACGGCAAGCTGCGCGGCATCGCGGTAGGCTCCTATCTGGAAGTGACGGCACCGCCGAGCGGCGAACTCGGCAAGATCACCTTCGAGCCGGATGGATCCGTGAAGTTGACGACCGGCACGCTGGACTACGGCCAGGGCCACGCCACGCCGTTCGCGCAGGTGCTTTCCGCCGAACTCGGCGTGCCCTTTGAAAAGATCACGCTGGAGCAGAACGACAGCGATCTCGTCCGCTTCGGCAATGGCACCGGCGGCTCGCGCTCGATCACCGCAACCGGTCAGGCGATCGTCGAGGCTTCCGCCATTGTCGTCGCCAAGGGCAAGCAGGCCGCCGCGCACCTGATGGAGGCGTCCGAAGGCGATATCGAATTCGCGCAGGGCCGCTTCACCATTGCCGGCACCGACCGCTCGATCGGCATCATGGAGCTGGCGCAGCGCGTGCGCGAGGGCAAGCTGCCGGAGGACGCGCCGCGTTCGCTCGACGTCGACCACGCCACCAAGGAAACGCCATCGACCTTCCCCAATGGCTGCCATGTCGCCGAGGTCGAGATCGATCCCGAGACCGGCGTGACGCGCATCGTGCGGTATTTCGCCGTCAACGATTTCGGCGTCGTCGTCAACCCGATGATCGTCGCCGGCCAGTTGCACGGCGGCGTGGCGCAGGGCATCGGCCAGGCGCTGATGGAGGAAGTGAGCTACGATTCCTCCGGCCAGCCGATCACCGGCTCGTTCATGGATTACGCGATGCCGCGTGCGGAGGACATCCCGCCGATGGAGGTCGGCGACCATCCCTCGCCGGCCAAGACCAATCCGCTCGGCACCAAGGGTTGCGGCGAAGCCGGTTGCGCCGGAAGTCTCGTCTGTATCGTCAACGCGGTGCTCGACGCGCTATCGGAATACGGCATCAAGCAGATCGACATGCCGCTGACGCCCGAACGGGTGTGGCGCGCGATCCAGGACGCCAAGGCGAAGGCGGCGTAAGATGATTGACGTCACCCGTTAAACACACAGCCGTCATCGTCCGCCTTGTGCGCATTTGCGCACTGGGGCTGGCGATCCAGTATTCCAGAGACGTTGGCGATCGAGTCGAGAAGCTGCGGCGTACTGGATTCCCCGCCTTCGCGGGGAATGACAGGTGAGGTTTGTGGCGCACTATCGGGCTACGCCGCCGCCTGCTCCCGCGGCTGGTAGATCGCGATGTGGTGACAATGTGCCAGCGGCGTCGTGCCGTTGGCGACGACCAACGCGTCGAGTTCGACGAAGCGGTGGCCCTTCTTGTCGTAATTGCCGATCACCTTTGCACGCGCAGTCAGTTCTTCGCCGATGCGGCCTGCCGACAGTAATTGCATCCGGGTGCCGACATGAATCCAAGGCCCCATGATGGCGTTATCGACCAGCACCTTGTTCATTACCCGCGGCAGCAGGCCGGGATGACCGAGCCCTTCCCTTGCGTAGATCGTCTCGGTTTCGCGGATATCCGCCAGATATTCCCTAGCCGCATCCACCGGCCAGCTGCGCGGGATCGCGCCCAGCCATTTGCCGAGAGCGTAGGAATTCGCATCCACTGGCTTGCGCTCGGCGACCGCGGCCACGTCGACAAAGTCGGAAAGGGCAAATGACGGCGCAGCCGCCAGCAGCGACGCCGTACCGGTAGCGCAAAGCTCTCCCCGGCTCTTGACCTGGATGGCGAGTACGCCGTTGCTCTCTTCGCCGGTGACATCGGCAAGTTCGCCGTCATAGACGGGCTTCACAAAACGCGTCTCGATGAGGCCACGTTCGAGGAAGGCGCGGCCCCATTTGGCCACCGGCAGGTGCATCATGTAAGCCATCACGTCGACGCCGGGCACCAGCCCGCCGATGAAGCCATAGCGCTTCGCGACCGTATCGTCGTGCATCTTGTTTTCGGAATGTTTTGACGTGTTGTAGGCCGAGACCCGATGCGGCTCGATACGGCTGGTCATGCCCGTTTCCCCTGATTTCTTGTTCTTTTCCGAACCATGATCGTACGCGAAGAAAGTGTCGTGGCAAGCGTGTTCCGTCTGCTGTTTTCCTCGCATTTTTCCGCCCGGTGGAGTACCACGCGCGGATGAGAGCGCCCTCCCGAACCCGATCCGATCGACTGACCTGACGTGCCCGATTTGAACCCGACCCGCATCTACGTCGACGCCGACGCCTGCCCGGTGAAGGACGAGATCTACCGCGTCGCACTCCGGCATGGCCTGCCCGTCAGCGTGGTCGCCGGCAATTTCATCCGGGTGCCGCAGGATCCGCTGATCGAGCGTATCGCCGCCGGCTCCGGCATGGACGCCGCCGACGACTGGATCGCGGAACGCGCGGGCAAGGGCGATATCGTTGTCACCAGCGACATCCCGCTCGCCAACCGCTGCGTCAAGGCCGGCGCCGAGGTGATCGCGCCGAACGGCAAGCCGTTCACGGAACAGTCCATCGGCATGACGCTGGCCGTGCGCAATCTGATGACCGATCTGCGCTCATCGGGCGAAGTCACCGGCGGTCCGAAATCATACTCCCCGCGCGACCGCTCGGCATTCCTGTCGGCGCTCGACCAGACCATCCGCCGCATCCAGCGCCAGCGGGCGCAACAGCACGCACCAAATCAAGGCTGAATAGATGGCGCCGCCGCTGATCCAGTTGAAAGACATCCGGCTGACGTTTGGCGGCACACCATTGCTGTCCGGCGTCGAGCTCTCGGTCTCATCGGGCGAGCGCGTCTGCCTGATCGGCCGCAACGGCTCCGGCAAGTCCACGTTGCTCAAGATCGCCGCCGGGCTCGTCGAGCCCGACGGCGGCAGCCGCTTCGTGCAGCCGGGCGCCACCATCCGCTATTTGCCGCAGGAGCCTGACTTTGGCGACCACAAGACGACGCTGGCCTATGTCGAGGCCGGCCTTGGCCCCGGCGACGATCATTACCAGGCACGCTATCTGGTCGAGCAGCTCGGGCTCTCCGGCGAAGAAGACCCGGCGCATGTTTCGGGCGGCGAGGCTCGCCGCGCGGCGCTGGCGCGGGTGCTGGCGCCCTCGCCGGACATCCTGCTTCTGGACGAACCGACCAACCATCTCGATCTCACCACCATCGAGTGGCTGGAAGGCGAACTCGGCAGCAGGCGCTGCGCCCTGGTGATCATCAGCCATGACCGCCGCTTTCTCTCCAACCTCTCGCGCGCGACCGCCTGGCTCGATCGCGGCCAGATCCGGCAGATCGACCGCGGCTTTAGCGCGTTCGAAGCCTGGCGCGACGAAGTGCTGGCGGAGGAAGAACGCGACCAGCACAAGCTCGACCGCAAGATCGTCAACGAGGAGCACTGGCTGCGCTACGGCGTCTCGGGCCGCCGCAAGCGCAACGTCAAGCGGCTCGGCAATCTCTACGCGCTGCGCGAGCAGCGGCGCGATTACCGCGGGGCCGCCGGCAATGCCAATCTGGCCGCTTCCGAAGCGGACAAGTCCGGCAAGCTGATCATCGAAGCCAAGGGCATCGGCCGGACCTATGGCGACCGCAAGATCGTCGATGACTTCTCGATCCGCGTTCAGCGCGGCGACCGCATCGGCATCGTCGGCCCTAACGGCGCCGGCAAGACCACGCTGATCGAGATGCTGACCGGCGGCAGCCCGCCCGACAGCGGCACGATCCAGCTCGGCGCCAACATCGAGATGGCAACGCTCGACCAGCATCGCGAAAGCCTCGACCCGAAATCGACGCTGGCCGACGCCTTGACCGGTGGCGGAAGCGACAGCGTCATGGTCGGCGGCAAGCCGAAGCACGTCGTCAGCTACATGAAGGACTTCCTGTTTGCCCAGGAGCAGATGCGCACACCGCTCGAAGTGCTTTCGGGCGGCGAGCGCGGCCGGCTGATGCTGGCGCGCGCGCTGGCCAAGCCGTCGAATCTGCTGGTGCTGGACGAGCCGACCAACGACCTCGATCTGGAAACCCTCGACGTGCTGGAAGAAATGCTCGGTGACTACGAGGGCACCGTGATCCTGATCAGCCACGACCGCGACTTCCTCGACCGCGTCGTGACCTCGGTGATCGCGCCGGAGGGCGACGGCCGCTGGATCGAATATGCCGGCGGCTATACCGACATGCTGAAGCAGCGCGGCGCCGACCTCAAGCGCGAGGCGGCCAAGATCGCAGCCTCCGATCCAAAGAAGGAAGCAAGGTCCGGCGCGCCCTCGGCCACCTCGAAGCGCCGGCTCAACTTCAACGAAAAGCATGCACTGGAAACGCTGCCGAAGACGATCGCCAAATTGCAGGCCGAGATCGCCAAGCAGCAGCGCTTTCTTGACGATCCCAACCTGTTCCAGAAGGATCGCAAGAGATTCGATCAGGCTTCCGATGCCCTGGCCAAGGCGCAAAAGGAGCTGGCGGAAGCCGAGGACAAATGGCTAGAACTCGAAGTGCTGCGGGAAGAGATAGAACAGGCATAGACATTCAACGTCATTGCGAGGGACGAAGCAACGAACGCAATCCGTCCATCCGTTATACTGCACGATGGATTGCTTCGCTTCCCTCGCAATGACGGAAGGCACAATCGGAGTTTAAGTGATGACAACGCCCCTCGCCGCCAAGATCGCCCGGGAATACGGCACGCCCTGCGCCGTCATCGACATGGACCGCGTCGAGCGCAACATCGCGCGGATTCAGGCGGCCTGCGATGCGGCCGGTGTCGCCAACCGGCCGCACATCAAGACCCACAAGAGCCCTCTGCTGGCGCAGATGCAGATCGCGGCCGGCGCCAGGGGCGTCACTTGCCAGAAGATCGGCGAAGCCGAGGTGATGGCGGAAGCCGGCATCGACGACATCCTGATCAGCTACAACCTGATCGGCGAGGAGAAGATGGCCCGCCTTGCCGCGCTGCAGGCCAAGGCGAACATGACGGTCGCCGCCGACAATTCGACCGTGATTTCGGGACTGCCGCAGGCCGCCGCTGCTTCCGGGCGTCCGCTCTCGGTCGTGGTCGAATGCGATACGGGTCGCAAGCGCGCCGGCGTCGAGACACCGGCAGAAGCCATCGCACTGGCGCGCGAAATCGCGGGTCTCGAGGGTCTGAAGTTTACGGGCTTCATGCTGTACCCGACGGAGAGCGGCTGGGCCGAGGCGCAAAAATTCCATGACGAGGCGCTGGCCGGTGTGCGCGCGCACGGGCTGGATGCTGCGATGGTTTCGACCGGAGGCTCGCCGAACCTGAAGAATCTTGGCAAGCTCAAGGGTGCGACGGAGCATCGTCCCGGCACCTACATCTACAACGACCGCATGCAGGTCGCGGCCGGCGTCGCCGAATGGGACGATTGCGCGCTCAACATCTATTCCACCGTCGTCAGCCGCGCCGGCCCGGACCGCGGCATCCTCGACGCAGGCTCGAAGACGCTGACCTCGGACCCCGGCGGCGGGCTCGATGGTTACGGGCTTATTCTGGAGCACCCGGAAGCAAAGATCGCCCGCTTCGCCGAAGAGCACGGCTTCCTCGATCTGGCCCGCAGCAACACGCGGCCCGTCGTCGGCGACGTCGTGCGGATCGTGCCCAACCATGTCTGCGTGGTCGTCAACATGATGGACGAGGTCGTGATGGTGCGCGGCGACGAGATTGTTGGCGTGTTGCCGGTTGCTGCGCGGGGGAAGTTGCGGTGAGATTGTAGGGTGGGCAAAGCGCCGCGTGCCCACCCTCAAGAGCAAGCAAGCTGAATAGGATGGCTTCGTTTCTGAAGAACTACTCGCTGCAAAACGGGACGACCCTAGGTGAGCTATTTACGCTTGCATGGGCATCGGCCGGATTGTTCACGGCGGTCTTTTACCTAATCTGCTATCTACACTCGCAAGGGCACGTCACAGCCGGCAAGGGCGCTTATCTGTTGAACGCCTTTTGGGCCGCATCGTTATTGTACCCCTCGATAACGTTCTACAGGCACTTCCCACAATTCTATCGAAACACGATATCTCGGATGAGGTACTACAGTTCGGTGAGGTGGCTATTCCAGTGGTCGCTTGGATGTATCGCCCTTATCGCAACTCTGTACCTGGTACTTGAAGGTCTCGACTTTCATGTGCCAAGGATGATCGAATCTCATTCGATCAAACCCCTGATATTCGCGTATGAATTCTCTCTGGGTCTCGTCTTCTACCTATATTTACTCATCTGCAACATTATTGCTGAGGTGCGAGGAACTCGTACCTCAAAGCTTTGAATTCTGTGTCGCCGCGCGGATACAACCTGATGGGTATCGCTCCGCTCCACCCATCCTATGATATCGAGAGCCACTTTAGCGCACCCTGCCCCGCCGCCACCCCCGTCGCAAACGACGCCTGCAACAGATAGCCGCCAGTCGGCGCTTCCCAATCGAGCATCTCGCCGGCGACGAACGTGCCAGGCAGACGGTGCAGCATGAAATGTTCGTCAAGTTCATCGAATGCAATTCCGCCCGCGGTCGAGATCGCACGATAGATCGGTGCCACGCCGGTGAGCTGAATTGGGACCGCGTTGATCAGGTGCGCGAGATCGACCGGCGACAGCGACGCCAGCGGTCGGCCGGATGCAATGGCCGCCTCCTGCATCAGGCCTATGCCGACCGGCGATAACTGCGCTGCCTTGCGCAGAAAATTCGAGAGTGATTGCTTGCCACGCTTCCCCGACAGGCGCGTCGTCAGGTCGCCGGCTGCAAGATCGGGCCGTAGTTCGATCATCAGCGTCGCCTGCCCGACGCCCAGCACCGCCTCGCGCAATTCGGCCGACAGCGCATAGACGGCACCGCCTTCGATGCCGGTGCGGGTGACGATGGCCTCGCCGCGGACGCTTTGCTTGCCGAATGTCAGCGCCACGCCCTTGAGCGGCTGGCCCTCGAAGCGGTCGCGAAAAACGTCCGACCAGGCGACGGTGAAGCCGGAATTCGCCGGCCGCAGCGGCGATATCTTGACGTCTCTTGCCGCAAGTATTTCCGTCCAGGCGCCGTCCGAGCCCAACCGCGGCCAGCTTGCGCCGCCGAGCGCCAGCACGGTCGCGTGGGACTCGATGACATGCGGGCCATCCGGCGTTTGAAAAAGTAGACGGCCCTGCTCATCCCAGCCGCTCCAGCGGTGACGCAGTGCCAGCCGTACGCCCATCGAATCCAGTCGCCGCAGCCACGCGCGCAGTAGGGGCGACGCTTTGAAGGCTTTTGGAAATACCCGGCCACTGGAGCCAACAAAGGTTTCCTGCCCTAGCGCCTCGCACCAGTCGCGCAGAGCGCTTGGCAGGAACGCCTCAATGGCAGCGGCGAGATGCGGCGTCGCCTCGCGATAGCGTGCGAGGAATTGCGGCAATGGCTCGCTGTGCGTGAGGTTGAGCCCGCCTCGCCCCGCCATCAGGAACTTGCGGCCGGCGGAAGGCATCGCGTCGTAGACGGTGACATGCGCGCCACCTTCCGCGAGCACTTCGGCCGCCATCAGGCCGGCGGGGCCGGCGCCGATGATGGCGATGTTTTTCGAAAGCGATGACATTAAGCCGGCCGGTTCCTTCATCATTCCGGGATGCGCCGCAGGCGCAGACCCGGAATCCATTTATCCGTCGGCGCAGGTGGCTCGATGGATTCCAGGTCCGACGCTTCGCGTCGCCCCGGAATGACGGCAGCCGGCTAAAGCTTTATCCCCGCCCGCGCGGCGGCCTGCGCGATGTACTTCTGCGTCTGCTCGAAGGCGCCCTGCAGCGCCTTGGCCTTCGACACATCGTCGATCTCGGAAAAATGCGCGGCGATGGCATCGGGCGTCCATTCCGACTGCGGCAGGTTGATGCCTTCGGTCTCGATGATCTTGATCACCGCGAACGAACCGGCGCCGGCACCCATGATGGTGCGGGTCGGCGCGTCCTCGCTGAGCAGGAATTCTACCGCCGGCGTGATCGCTTCTGGGCGCATCAGCGCCAGCGCCTGCGGCGGCAGCAGTTCTTCGGTCATCCGCGTCGCTGCGGTCGGGGAAATCGTGTTGACGCGGATATTGTTCTTGCGGCCCTCCTCGGCCAGCACGTTCATCAGGCCAACCATGCCGGCTTTGGCCGCACCGTAATTGGCCTGGCCGAAATTGCCGAACAGGCCCGACGACGAGGTGGTGACGACGATGCGGCCGTAATTGCGCTCGCGCATGCCGGCCCACACCGCCTTGCAGCAGTAGAAGGTGCCGGTGAGGTGGACATCCATCACCTTGGCGAAATCAGCGACCTCCATCTTGGCGAACGACTTGTCGCGCAAAATGCCGGCGTTGGCGCACAGCAGGTCAACGCTGCCCCATTCCTTGGTGGCGCGCTCGACCATGGCGGTGACCTGTTCGAAGTTCGAAACGTCGGCGCCGTCGGCCATCGCCGTACCACCGGCCTTGCGGATTTCTTCGACCACGGTTTCGGCCGGCGACAGCGAGCCGCCGGTGCCGTCGCGGGCACCGCCAAAGTCGTTGACCACCACCTTGGCGCCGCGGCTGGCCAGCCCCAGCGCATGCGCCCGTCCCAGACCATTGCCCGCGCCGGTCACGATGGCGACGCGTCCGTCAAACCTGATTGCCATCCCGAATTCCTGGTTCTTCTTCCCTTCTCCCCCTTGTGGGAGAAGGTGGCATAGGCGGCCTACGGCCGCCGTCCTTGGTTAAAACGCCGACGCGTAGCGTCGGCTACAGCGCCGGATGAGGGGTTGTCTCGGCTGGCGTGCTCGCGGATAGAACCCCTCACCCGTCGCCGAACTGCGTTCGGCGCCACCCTCTCCCACAAGTGGAGAGGGTTACCAGCACCTCAGCAAGTATTGAGCGCTTTTTGAGCAAGTATGGATGACCGGGTCAAGCCCGGCAACGAAGGGCAAACCTAGTCGAAATAGATCAACCCGATCCAGTCGGCGACCAGCGCCGGCTTTTCCTCGCCCTCGATTTCGACGGTGACGTTGGTCCGCGACTGCAGCTCCTTCGGCTTGCGCAGCTTGGCTTCCACAAGGGTGAACCGCCCCCTCACCCGCGAGCCGGCGCGGACCGGCGAGAGAAAGCGCAGCTTGTCAAAACCGTAATTGACGCCCATCGCGGTGCCTTCGATGACGGGCATCACTTCGTAGGACATGATGCTCATCAGCGACATCGTGAGGAAGCCGTGGGCGATGGTGTTGCCGAACGCGGTTTCCTTTTTCGCCCGTTCCGGATCGACATGGATGAATTGATGGTCCTCGATCACGTCGGCATAGACGTTGATCCGGTTCTGGTCGATCAAATGCCATGACGACACGCCGATCTCCTTGCCCACCATCGCCTGATAGGCTTCAAACGAGACCGGCGGCTTCTTCCAGACTTCATTCATTGATCAGCTCTCCAGCCCGGCGGTCCGCACCTTCTGCAGCTGCGGGAATTCTTCTTCGCGATACTCCGCGCCGCGCAATGCATCGCCCCGGTTATCGTCATGTTCGAGGCGTCGCAACTGCACGCGGCGGATTTTTCCCGAGATCGTCTTCGGCAATTCCGTCACCAGCTCGATCTTGCGGATGCGCTTGAACGGCGCAAGCCGCGTGTGCAGGTGCTGGAAGATCGAGAGCGCCGTCTCCGGCGTGCGCTCCACACCCGACACCAGCAACACATAGGCCTTCGGAATCGCCAGCCGGATCGGATCGGGACTCGGCACGACGGCAGCCTCGGCGACCGATTCATGCTCCAATAGCACGCTCTCCAGCTCGAACGGGCTGATGCGGTAGTCGGAGCATTTGAAAACGTCGTCGGAGCGGCCAACGAAAGTGAGATAACCCTCATCGTCGGCAAACACCACGTCGCCGCTGCGATAGAGATCGCCATCGACGCCGGAGAGTCTGCCGTCCTCGCCCTGGTAGCCCTGCATCAGGCCTGCGGGGCGATCGGCGCCAAGCACCAGCGTCACCTCACCTTCCTTGGTGACGTGGCCATCACTATCGGTGATCTGCACGCGGTAGCCGGGCAGCGGACGGCCCATCGAGCCGACCTTGACCTTCTGTCCCGGCGAATTGCCGGCGAGCGCGGTGGTTTCGGTCTGGCCGTAACCGTCGCGGATCGTCAGCCCCCACGCCGCCTTGACCTGGTCGATCACTTCCGGGTTGAGCGGCTCACCGGCGCCGCAGACCTCGCGCAGGCTGACCTTGAAGTCCGCAAGCCTCTCCTGGATGAACAGCCGCCACACCGTCGGCGGCGCACACAGCGTGGTGACACCGCAACGGCCGACGGTCGCCAGCAACGCCTTGGCGTCGAAGCGCGGCTGGTTGACGACGAACACGGCGGCACCGGCATTCCAGGGCGCGAAGAAACAGCTCCAGGCATGCTTGGCCCAGCCCGGCGAGGAGATGTTCAGGTGCACGTCGCCGGGCTGCAGCCCGAGCCAGAACATCGTCGACAATGCGCCGACGGGATAGCTGCGCTGGCTGTGCCGCACTAGCTTTGGTTTTGCCGTGGTGCCCGAGGTGAAATAGAGCAGCATCGGATCGTCGGCATTGGTCGGCCCATCAGGCGCAAAGGTCTCGGACGCGCCAGCCGCCTCCTCGAACGGAAGCCAGCCGTCGTGCCTGGACGTCGCACCGACCACGATGCGAACGAGGTTTTCGCCCCCGAGGTCTGCGAATTTTGCGACCTGATCCTGCGAGGCCACCACCACCCTCGCCTTGCCGCGATCGAGCCGGTCGCGCAGTTCGTCCGGCGTCAGCAGCGTGGTAGCCGGGATCACCACCACGCCGAGCTTCATCGCCGCCAGCATGGTCTCCCACAGCGGCACGACATTGCCGAGCAGCAGCAGCAGATGATCCCCGCGCTTTAAGCCCTGCGCGCGAAGAAAATTCGCCACCTGGTTGGAGCGGGCCGAGAGCGCCGCGAAGGAGAGCTTTGTCTCCCTGTGGCCGGCATCGACGATCCAGAGCGCGGTGCGGTCGCGGCTCTCGCGGTTCCGCGCCAGTTCCGCGTCGAACCAGTCGAGCGCCCAGTTGAACGGGACCGGATCGGGCCAGCGAAATCCCTTCACGGCCGCATCGTAGTCAGTGCGGTGCTTGAGCAGAAAGGCGCGTGCGTCCTGAAAACTCGTCATCAGGTCTCCGTTATTTCGCGGCGAGGCTCCGAACGTGCTGGATAATTCCGGAAAAATCCACCCCGCCATGGCCGGCGGCGTCGAACGCCTTGTAGATCTCCTGTGCGTGCTTGCCCAGCGGCGTCGCGGCGCCGGCGGCGTTGGCCGCGTCCTGCGCCAAGGTCAGGTCCTTCACCATCAGCGCCGAAGCAAAGCCGGGCTTGTAGCCGTTGTTCGCGGGCGAGGCCGGCACCGGGCCCGGCACCGGACAATAGGACGTCAGCGCCCAGCATTGGCCCGACGAGGTCGAGGCGACATCGAACAGCGCCTGGTGCGACAGGCCGAGCTTTTCCGCGAGCGCAAAGGCCTCGCCGACGCCGATCATGGAGATACCCAAAATCATGTTGTTGCAGATCTTGGCCGCCTGCCCCGCGCCGGCGCCGCCGCAATGCACGATCTTCTTGCCCATGTTCTCGAGCACGGACTTCGCCGCCGCAAACGCCTTTTCCTCGCCGCCGCACATGAAGGTCAGCGTCGCGCCCTTGGCGCCGCCGGTTCCCCCCGACACCGGCGCATCGACCGAGAGTGCGCCGTGCCTGGTGGCCAGCGCATGCGCCTGCTTGGCGCTTTCGACGTCGATGGTCGAGCAATCGATGATCAGCGCGCCCTTGGTCATGTCGGGGATCACTTCGTTCCACACCGACAACACGTGCTTGCCCGCAGGCAGCATGGTGATGACAATGTCGGCGCCCTTGACGGACGCTACCGAGTTTTCGGCAATGGCCGCGCCGTCGGCCTTGGCCTGATCCCGCGAGGCTGCGACCAGATCGAACGCTGTGACCTTGTGGCCGGCCTTGACCAGATTAGCCGCCATCGGGCCGCCCATGTTGCCGAGGCCAATGAATGCGATATTTGCCATCTCGAATCCTCCGCTTGAACGTGTTCTGTTTTGATCAGGAAAATTTCAGCTCGTCGGCGCCGATTTCCGCGAAGTAAGGCGCGACCATTGCCGGCGTCACATCCTCAATTCGCGGCGGCGACCATTTTGGATTCCGGTCCTTATCGATCACGGCGGCGCGCACGCCCTCGCGGAAATCGTCGCTGGCAAACACTTCCAGCGCGGCGCGATATTCGCGCACCAGGCACTCCTCCAGCGAGCGCGCCGTGCGCGCCAGCCGCAACAGTTTCAGAGTCACCACCATGCCGCGCGGCGACTTTTCGCTCAAGGTCTTCAACGTCGCCTGCGCAAAGTCCGAATGGTCACGCTTCAAAGCGGCGGCGATGTCCTGCATGCGATCGTGGGCGAACAGCGCGTCGATCTTCGCCTGCTGCGCGGCGACCGGGCCCGCCGTCTCGCCCGTCGAGAATCCCGCGATCAGTTTTGAGATATCCGCCGATGTTGCGCCGGGTGTCACTTTGGTCAGTGCCTCGCGCAGCGCCGGCAGCTTTGCCGATGGCACCACGGCGTCGGCAAACTTTGCGTAGATAGCGTCCGGACCATTCATGGTCTGGCCGGTCAATCCGAAATAGGTGCCGACCTCACCCGGCGAATGCGACAGCAGCCAGGTTCCGCCGACGTCGGGAAAGAAGCCGAGGCCGACCTCGGGCATCGCCAGTTTCGTCTTGTCGGTCACGATGCGGTGCGCGGCATGGGCCGACAGGCCGACGCCGCCGCCCATCACGATACCGTCCATGAAGGCGACATACGGTTTTGGGAATTTCTTGATCCGGGCGTTGAGGATATATTCGTCGCGCCACAGGATCTTGCCGAGGTCACCCTTCACCTTGGAGCTTTCCCAGAGCGCACGGATGTCGCCGCCGGCGCACAGACCACGCTCGCCCGCACCTTCCAGCACGACCACCGCAACAGCGGGATCCGCCTCGAACGCGTCAAGCGCCCTGTCGATGTCATGAAACATCTCCAGCGTCACGGCATTGATGGCCTTCGGACGATTCAGGCGGATGATGCCGGCCGAGCCCTCCTTGCGCGCGATCAGGTCGCCCTCTACGACGGATGCATCCGTCATCGTGCTCCCTCGATCAGCTTGCGCGAAACAATCAGCCGCATGATTTCGTTGGTCCCTTCCAGGATCTGATGCACCCGCAGATCGCGCACAATTTTTTCGATGCCATATTCGCTGAGATAGCCGTAACCGCCGTGGAGCTGCAGCGCCTGGTTGGCCACCTCGAAGCCGACGTCGGTGCCAAAACGCTTGGCCATCGCACACAGCATGGTGGCGTCGGCGTCCTTGCGATCGAGCGCCGCGGCGGCACGCCACACAAACGTCCGCGCCGCTTCCAGTTCGGTCGCCATGTCGGCGAGGCGGAACTGCAGCGCCTGGAATTCGTCGAGGCGCTTTCCGAAGGCTTTGCGTTCCTTCATATAGGCCAGCGACTTTTCCAGCGCGTTTTGCGCGCCGCCGAGCGAACACGCCGCGATGTTGATGCGGCCGCCGTCGAGCCCGGCCATCGCGATCTTGAAGCCGATGCCCTCCTCGCCCAGACGATTTTCGACCGGCACGCGGGCGTTCTCAAAGATCACCGCGCGGGTCGGCTGCGCGTTCCAGCCCATCTTGCGCTCATTGGCGCCGTACGAGACCCCCGGCGTCTTGCCTTCAATGACGAGCGTTGAAACGCCGCCGGGCCCGTCGCCCCCGGTCCTCACCATTGCCACCAGGAGGTCGGTGCCACCCGCCCCTGAAATGAACTGCTTCTGCCCGTTCAGCACGTAATGATCGCCGTCACGCACCGCACGGGTCCGCAGTGCCGCGGCGTCCGAACCGGCGCCCGGTTCGGTGAGGCAGTAGCTCGCGATCAACTCCATCGCGCACAGCCTCGGCAACCATTGTTGCCGCTGGGTGTCGCTGCCATAGGCATCGATCATCCAGGAGGCCATGTTGTGGATCGATATGAAGGCCGACACCGTCGGGCAGCCCGTCGCCAGCGCCTCGAAAATCAGCGCGGCGTCGAAGCGGGTCATCGCCGAGCCGCCGACGTCATCCTTGATGTAGATGCCGCCCATGCCGAGCGCGGCCGCTTTCCGCATCACGTCGACCGGGAAATGCTTCTCCTCGTCCCAGCGCAGCGCATGCGGCGCGATTTTCTCGGCCGCAAACGCCCGCGCCATGTCGCGGACGGCGATCTGGTCCTCGTTGAGGGCGAACTGCATCTCGCTGTCCGGCTGCGATGCGTTACTTCATCGTCGGAATCGAGAACTCCGCGCCCTCCTTGACGCCGGACGGCCAGCGCGAAGTCACCGTCTTGGTCTTGGTATAGAAGCGGATCGAGTCCGGGCCATGCTGGTTCAGGTCGCCGAAGCCTGACTTCTTCCAGCCGCCAAAAGTGTAGTAGGCGATCGGCACCGGGATCGGCACATTGATGCCGACCATGCCGACATTGACCTTCGCCGCGAAATCGCGCGCCGCGTCGCCGTCACGGGTGAAGATCGCGACCCCGTTGCCGTAGTCATGGTCGGACGGCAGCGCCAGCGCTTCGTTGTAATCGTGGGCGCGGACCACCGAGAGCACAGGGCCAAAGATCTCTTCCTTGTAGATCCGCATGTCCTTGGTGACGTTGTCGAACAGGCAGCCACCGAGGTAAAATCCCTTCTCATAGCCCTGCATCTTGAAGCCGCGGCCGTCGACAGCGAGCGTGGCACCTTCCTTGACGCCGATGTCGATGTAGTTCTTCACGCGCTCAACAGCCTCGCGGGTGACCAGCGGGCCGTAGTCGGCGGACGGGTCGATCGAGGTGCCGATCTTGAGCGACTCCACGCGCGGGATCAGCTTTTCCATCAGGCGGTCGGCGGTGGTCCTGCCGACGGGAACGGCGACCGACACGGCCATGCAGCGCTCGCCGGCCGAGCCGTAGCCGGCGCCGATCAGCGCATCGACGGCCTGGTCCATGTCGGCATCAGGCATCACGATGGCGTGGTTCTTGGCGCCGCCAAAACACTGGCAGCGCTTGCCGGTCTGCGCGGCGCGCTCATAGATGTACTGCGCGATCGGCGTCGAGCCGACGAAGCCGATCGCCTTGATGTCGGGATCGTCGAGAATCGCATCGACCGCCTCCTTGTCGCCGTTGACGACGTTGAGGATGCCGGGCGGAAGTCCCGCTTCCATCATCAGTTCGGCCAGCCGCATCGGCACGCCGGGATCCCGCTCCGAAGGCTTCAGGATGAAGGCGTTGCCGCAGGCGATCGCCGGCGCGAACTTCCACATCGGGATCATCGCCGGGAAATTGAACGGCGTGATGCCGGCGACGACGCCGAGCGGCTGCCGCAACGAGTAGATGTCGATGCCGGGGCCGGCGCCTTCGGTGTATTCGCCCTTCATCAAGTGCGGAATGCCGCAGGCGAATTCCACCACCTCGAGCCCGCGCTGGATGTCGCCCTTGGCGTCGGGAACGGTCTTGCCGTGCTCGCGCGCCA
>CADEDX010000053.1:0-10906 GCA_902826195.1 uncultured Bradyrhizobium sp.
CGGCAAGCTCTACAAGCTGATCCTGCGCAACACGAGCAGCGATCCGCACTACTTCACCTCGCACGCATTCTCGCAGATGGTGTTCACGCGCAAGGTGCAGGTAACGCGGCAACAGGACGGCAAGCCCGTGACGCTCGCCGAATTCAAGGGCGCGATCCGCGAGATCGAGGTCTATCCAGGACAATCCGCCGAATGGTGGCTGGTGCCGATCGCCGCCGGCCGCGTCAGCGACCTGCGCTGCGACATCAAGGGCAGCGACGGCAAGACCCACGCCGAACTCGGCATGACCGGCGAGATCGTGATCGAGTAGCGCGGAACAACGGCGGGACGGCCGAGGCTCGCAGTACCATTCTCCGTCATGGCCGGGCTTTCCCGGCCATCCACGTCTTATTCTCGTGCGGTAAAGACGTGGATGCCCGGCACAAGGCCGGGCATGACAGCATTTGTTGTCACGGTATCTCGTACACCACCATCTTGTCGGCGATGCCGCGCAATGCCGCTTCCTTCTGGATCGGCCTGATCGACTGCTTCTCAAGCAGCGAGGCGACGGCGGGCGATTCGATCACCGGGCTCGTAATATGGATCTCCTGCGAGGTCGACAGGCTCTGCACGCGCGAGGCGATGTTGACGGTCTGGCCGAAATAATCCTGACGCTCGTTGAGCATCACGGCCAGGCACGGGCCTTCGTGGATACCGATCTTGACGATCAGCTCCTCCCGGCCGCGCTCGGCATTCAGCGCAGCCATCGCAGCGCGCATCCTCAGGCCCGCCACGATCGCATGTTCCGGCCGGACGAAGGTCGCCATCACGGCGTCGCCGATCGTCTTCACCACCGCGCCCTTCTCGGCGGCGATGATTTCAAGCAGCGCGTGGAAATGCGCCCGCACCAGGTCGAAGGCGGCGAGGTCGCCGACCCGTTCGTAAAGCGCGGTGGAGCCCTTTAGGTCGGTGAACAGGAACGTCAGGCTGGTGATCTTGAGCCGCTGATCGACGTTGAGATTATCGGCCTTGAAGACGTCGCGAAACGTCTGGTTCGACAGCATGCGCTTGGCGGTCAGGATCGGCTTGCGCTTGCCGAGCAGCTCGTGGAGCGTGTCGTTGGCGACCCAGACCGCGGGCAGCACGCGGTGATCGGTTTGGTTTTCCAGCGAAAGCCGCAGCGGCCCGGGGCGCATCACGGTGGTGCCGGTCGGCGCCTGCAGCTTGTTGAAGACGATGGAAAATTGCTGGCGCTCGCGGGTCGGCTCGCCCTGGACATCCAGGAAATGCGCCGAATGCGTCACCGGCTTGAACACGATCACGAACTGGTTGGGCAGTTGCAGCGACAGCACCGCCTTCTCGCCCGTGGGCAGCTCGATGGCCTCGAGCGTGACCTCTTCGCTCAGGCGCCGCACCGATTCCTCGCTCAGCTCCATCCCGGAGCTCCAGAACATCTGGCGGTTAAATTCCCACAGCGGCAGCGTATGGGGATCGTGCGCCGCGATGCGCCTCACGCGGGGACTGACGGTGAAGGAAACCTCGACGCGATCGTCGACGGACGCCTCGTAACCCCTGGCACACAAAGCGCAATTATAGTCGTCGTGGCGAAGCGATTTCAGCGTATCGTGCGCGCCAAGCACGCCGCCGCAGCCCGGACACAGCACGTTCCAGCTCAGGTCGAACAGCCCGAGCCGCGCCGAATGCAGGAAAGCCGAAATGACCTTTTCCTCGTCGAGCCCGTAGCGGCCTGCGAAATCCAACAGATTGATCCGGTTGAGATCGCGGTCCTCGCCTTTTGCGATCAACTGCGAAATCGCCTCGACCACCGCCGGATCGGCGGTCTGCCGCAACACGGAGAACTGGGCCTGGGTATCGCTCATGGTGATGCCCTAGATGAGGTTCCCCGCGTAGTTGCGCAAGGTACGTTGCCATTTTTGACGCGTTTTCTTGAAGCGAACTGAAAACCGACCGGATCAAGTCCGGGCAGACTTCGCTCGAAAACGCTATGCGCGCGGACTTATCGCAAACATCGGCGAACGGTCTGGCTGCGTCGTCACCACGCCGATCGGCATCACGGGCTCCTTGTCGGCCAGCGCCACTCGGAAGGCACCGATCATCTTCGCCAGCGCCAGCGTCGCCTCGACCAGCGCGAAATGCGCACCGATGCAGACGCGCGGCCCGACGCCGAACGGCAGATAAGCGAAGCGATCGGGCGGCGTGCCGGTCATGAAGCGGCACGGGATGAAGGCGTTCGGATCGCGCCAGAGCTTTTCGTGCCGGTGCAGCAGCCATGGCGCGATCAGGATAACGTCGTTTTTCCTGACCGGAAATTCTGCGATCGTGTCCGGCCCGGCGGCCGAGCGCGCGATCAGGAACGCCGGCGGATAGAGCCGCATGGTTTCGTCGAGCACGGCGCGGGTGAATTTCAGCCGCTCGATTTCGAGAACGCCATTCACGGTGGCGCTCTCAACTTCCGTCGCCACCTGCTGCTGGATGGCGGGATCGAGCGCCAGCAGATAGAGCGCCCAGAACAGCGCGGTTGCCGTGGTCTCGTGTCCGGCCAGGATCATGGTCGCGATCTGATCGCCGAGCTGTTCGTCGGTGAAGGCCTGGCCGGTCTCGGGATCGCGCGCATCGCCCATCAGGTCGAACAGGTCGCGCGCCGGCGCGCCCTCATTCTTGCCGGCGGCGCGGCGCTCGGCCATCAGCATGCTGACGAACGCGGTCCAGCGCTTGCGGAAGCGCGCGCGCGCAAAATCCTGCAGCGTCGGCCAGCCCAGCGGCAGCACCAGATCGAAAAATTGCGGGCGCGCCAGCCGCTCGCCATACTCCATCACGAAATCACGCAGCGCGGCGCCGTGCTTGTCCATGCCGAACGAAAACATCGTGCGGCCGGCAATCTCGAGCGTCATCCGCTGCATCGCCTCGCGCAGATCGACCGGCGCGTTGCTGACGGCGCGGAGTTTTGCAATCGTCTCGTCGGTCGCGGCCAGCATGTGCGGAATCAGCGTCGTCACCGCGCGCGGCGTGAAGGCCGGCGCCAAGGTCCGACGCTGATGTTTCCACGCGCGGCCTTCCGCGATCAGCAGGCCCTCGCCGAGGATCGGCCGCAACACACGTAGCCCTGCCGGCGTGCGCGTATAGTTTTCGTAATTGTCGACCAGGACGTGCCTGATCGCATCGGGTGCGTTGAGGATGAAACTGCTGTGATTGAGGAAGCGGCCAAGAATGATGTCTTCTTCGTAAGCGCGCCGGCCCCAGCTCCCGATCGGGCTGATGCTGGTCGCCTTCAGCCGCGCAAAAAGACCCATGTCGTCGGGCGCCCGTGGCGGGCTCGGCGGTACCAGCGGCGCACGCGCGGCTGACGCGTCATAGACTTCGGCGATGCTCATGCGTGCCTGCTACTCTTGTAGCCCGGATGAGCGAAGCGATATCCGGGACCACGCCAAAGCCCCGCATATCGCTGCGCTCATGCGGGCTACTGCCAAACCATCTGTTCCGATCGGGGCGCCACGAAGGCGCATCGTTCGCGAGATAGCTAGTAAGTCAGTTCGGCGACCGCAATGCGATTCTCCGACGCCGGCCAGGCCCGTGCCACGATTCGCTCTGTATTGAATGTCGCCACCACCGCGCGGCCCACCTCCTCCGCAGGCAACCGTAGCGTGGTGATCGAATCCGTCGGCACGCCGGATTTCACGTCCTTCGGCTCCTTGCCGTCGATCAGCACCACATCGCGCGGCAGCCCGAAATAGCCGCGCGGGCGTGACGTCAGCACCACTGCGCCCGCGCCGGCATCGGCCGTCCCGAGCGGGCGCGCCGCACGCAGATGAACGACATCGGATGAGCGCGGAAACGGCGAGCGATAGAGATGCGTCGTCGGCGAGCCGGCCGATGTCAGCACGAATTCGAGATACCAGGCCGGCTCGACCTGCGCTGGACCCCAGCGGCCGTCGGCGCCGGTCTGCGACGCATGGATCGGCCCACCGAGACGTTCGCCGGTATCAGGAGCAACCCGGTAAATCTCAACCGTGGCGCCCGATACCGGACGGTTGGTTTGAACGCCGCCCGGCGTGCCGGTTACGAGGCCACTCAGTTTGACTTCCACCTCGGGCACGATCTCGATGCGCGACGGCTCGTGTCCTGCGATGAATTTGTAGATCTCGCGAAACGCGCGGGGATGAAACCCGACCTCACGATGATCGAGCGCGCCCAGCGTCAGATTGGTCGCGCCCTTCAGCGCCGGTCCTTCCGACGTGATGCCGGTCGGCGTACCGGGCTTGCCGACAAGACGCCCGTCGGCTTGCGCGAATTTGTCGTTGCCGTCGCTGCGCAAGGTCAGGAACGCCGTGCCCGGCGTCACCTCGCTCTCGCCCTCGTTCAGGCCGCGCAGGAACGGGCCGCGGCCGTTGAACTCGCCATTGATGCCGTCGTCCCAATCATAGACGCCGTGATTGGGAACGCCGCACAGCACCGCGTAGCTGATGTCGGCGCCGCCGCCATGCTTGATGTAGTTGCGGATCGAATAGCCGCCGCGCGAATTGCCGACCAGCGCGATGCGGGCCGCGCCGGTGCGGCGCTGCAATTCCTTGATCGCCTCGCCGAGCTCGCGGCGCTGGTCTTCGGTCGAGGAACGATTTGCCTGCTCGACCTTGTCGTCGGTCCGCGCCAGGGGATCGGTGAAATTGATCGCCGCCATCCGCTCGCGCGGCACGCCGTTCGATTCCATGCGCCAGAAGGTGGTGATCCACAGCGCGGCATGATCGCCATTGCCGTGCACGAACAGGATCGGAGGAACCTGCGTCGGCGAAGCCGCTGGAACCGGCTGCGCCCAAGCCTGCGAACCAAAAGCCCGCAAACCGAAGGTCGTGAGCGCTGAAGCGCCTGCCAGCAGAGGGAGTGCTCCCGCGCTCCTCAAAATCCCCCGGCGTGATAGCTGCATTTCAAACCTCGCATTGCTTTTCAGTATCTTAGCTGTGCCCTGGCACCGCTGATAGCAGCCTGGCGACTGGACAGGCCACGGTTTTCACAGGCATCACCTTAGGCTTGAATGGAATCAGGCCGTGACAGAACGCCAACGGAACCGATCATGAGCGACCAGCCGAAACGCGCGACTGACGGCATCTTCGCCCCGCTGCGGCACGCGGTGTTCCGGCGCATCTGGCTCGCCAGCCTGGTCTCCAACCTCGGGATCCTGATCCAGGGCGTCGGCGCGGCCTGGGCGATGACGCAGATGACGTCGTCCGCCGACAAGGTCGCGCTGGTGCAGACCGCGCTGATGCTGCCGATCATGCTGATTGCGATGCCGGCCGGCGCCATCGCCGACATGCACGACCGCCGCGTCGTCGCCCTGATCTCGCTGGCCATCGCACTGGCCGGCGCCACCGTGCTCACCGTGCTGGCGTGGCTCGGCCTGGTGACGCCGAACATCCTGCTGGCGCTGTGCTTCGTGGTCGGCAGCGGCATGGCGCTGTTCGGGCCGGCCTGGCAGGCCTCGGTCAGCGAGCAGGTCCCGACGGAAACGCTGCCGGCGGCGGTCGCGCTCAACGGCATCAGCTACAACATCGCGCGCAGCTTCGGCCCGGCGATCGGCGGCATCGTGGTCGCCACCGCGGGCGCAGTGGCGGCGTTCGCCGTCAACGCCGTGCTCTATCTGCCGCTGATGGTGGTGCTGTTTCTGTGGAACCGGACCCACGAACCGTCGCGCCTGCCGCGCGAACGTCTCAACCGCGCCATCGTCTCGGGCGTGCGCTACATCGCCAACTCGCCCTCGATCCGCATCGTCCTGATCAGGACGCTGGTCACCGGCATCATCGGCGGCTCGGTCTCGGCGCTGATGCCGCTGGTCGCCCGCGATTTGCTGCATGGCGGCGCGCAGACCTACGGCGTTATCCTCGGCGCCTTCGGCATGGGCGCGGTGTTCGGCGCGCTCAACATCGGCGAGGTGCGGCGGCGCATGAGCGGTGAGGCCGCGGTGCGCGCCTGTGCGATCTCGATGGCCGGCGCGATTGCCGCCGTCGCCCTGAGCACGAACGCCTTCCTGACGGCGGTGGCGCTGGTGGTGGCCGGCGCGGTGTGGATGCTGGCGGTCGCCCTGTTCAACATCGGTGTGCAGCTGTCGGCGCCGCGCTGGGTCGCCGGCCGCTCGCTGGCGGCGTTCCAGGCCTCGATCGCCGGCGGCATCGCGGTCGGAAGCTGGGGCTGGGGTCACCTCACCGACCTCGCCGGCGTCGAGACCGCGCTCCTGGTTTCAAGCGGCCTGATGCTGCTTTCGCCGCTGCTCGGCATCTGGCTGCGCATGCCCAGGGTCGGCGCGCGCAACGAGGACGCCACCGAACTGCTCGCCGATCCTGAGGTACAACTGTCGCTGACGGGGCGCTCGGGGCCGCTGGTGGTCGAGATCGAGTACCGCGTCGCGCAGGACAATGCCCGGTCCTTCCACAACGTGATGCAGGAAGTGCAGCTCAGCCGGCAGCGCAACGGCGCCTATGGCTGGTCGATCGCGCGCGACATCGGCGATCCCGAATTGTGGACCGAGCGCTACCATTGCCCGACTTGGTTCGACTATCTGCGCCAGCGCAACCGCTCCACGCAGTCCGAGCGCGCCCTGCACCAGCGCGCGATCGACTTCCACCTCGGGCCCGATCCGATCCGCGTTCGCCGCATGCTGGAACGGCCGTTCGGCTCGGTCCGCTGGAAGGAAGATACCCCTGACCGCGCCGCCAACGAGGTTTTGCCCGTGGTGGCCACGGCGGCGGGCAGCAGCACCTGATTTTGCCGCCGCCCGGCCGGCCGGGGGTCCCTGGGGGCGCTCATGGGTTGCCCCCCACCACCGCGCCGCAACGCCGCATTGGTATAACGTATCCTTGCCAAAGCTTGGGACCAGCCTCTAGAGTTCGCGCCAATCAACGACAGCCGGTCGATAAAGAACTGGTTTCAAACGGGAGGACTTCATGACCAAGCCGACCAAGGACAGGACTACGAGCCGCCGCCGCTTCCTGAAGGTTGCCGCTGCGGGGGCTGCGGCAACCGTTGCCACGCCGAACATCGCAAGCGCCCAGGGTCCGATCAGCATGCGCTGGCAGAGCACCTGGCCGGCCAAGGACATTTTCCACGAATACGCGCTGGATTACGCCAAGAAGGTCAACGACATGACCGGTGGCGATCTCAAGATCGAGGTGCTTCCGGCCGGCGCCGTCGTACCCGCGTTCGGCCTGCTCGACGCGGTGTCGAAAGGCACGCTCGACGGCGGCCACGGCGTGCTGGTCTATCATTACGGCAAGCAGAACGCGCTGGCGCTGTGGGGTTCCGGCCCGGGCTACGCGATGGACGCGAACATGCTGCTGGCCTGGCACAAATACGGTGGCGGCAAGGAGCTTCTGGAAAAACTCTACGCCTCGATCGGCGCCAACGTCGTCTCGTTCCCGTACGGACCTATGCCGACGCAGCCCCTC
This sequence comes from uncultured Bradyrhizobium sp., assembly GCA_902826195.1. Classification (GTDB taxonomy): domain Bacteria; phylum Pseudomonadota; class Alphaproteobacteria; order Rhizobiales; family Xanthobacteraceae; genus Bradyrhizobium. The sequence goes on from CADEDX010000053.1 coordinate 7,431, forward strand.
GGCTGGTTCAAGAAGCCGGTGACCAAGGCCGAGGACCTTCAGGGCGTCAAGTTCCGCACCGTTGGCATCTCGATCGACGTGTTCACCGGCCTCGGCGCCGCCGTCAACGCGCTGCCGGGCGGCGAAATCGTTTCGGCGATGGACCGCGGCCTGCTCGACGCGGCCGAATTCAACAACGCATCGTCCGATCGCATCCTCGGCTTCGCCGACGTTTCCAAGGTCTGCATGCTGCAGAGCTACCACCAGAACGCCGAGCAGTTCGAGATCATGTTCAACAAGACCAAGTACGATGCGCTGCCCGAAAAGATGAAAGCGATCATCGCGGTTGCGACCGAGGCGGCGGGTCAGGACATGGCATGGAAAGCCATCGACCGCTATTCCAAGGACTATGAAGAGCTACAAACCAAGGACAAGGTCAAGTTCTACAAGACGCCGGACTCGGTGCTGCAGAAGCAGCTCGATATCTACGACCAGGTCGTGGAGAAGAAGTCGGCGGACAACCCGCTGTTCAAGGAAATCGTTGCATCGCAAATGGCATTCGCCAAGCGCGCGACGCAGTGGGAACAGGACACCGTGGTGAACCGCCGCATGGCCTATAACCACTATTTCGGCCCCAACGCCAAGAAGAAGACCTGACACCTCGTCATTCGCAGGAATATTGCATCATCCGGGAATAGCCATCCCGGATGATTGTTTTTATCGTCGGCGCTCCTGTTCCGACGCCCTCAACCGGTAACCCGAGTTCCAATGAACGCGCAGCGTCTTCTGCACACGATCGACGGCATCAGTACCTGGTTCGGGAAGGCAGCCGCGTGGTTGATCATCGGACTGATGGTGCTGGTCTGCGCCGAAGTCTTCAAGCGCTACATCCTGAACATGCCGACGGCGTGGATCTTCGACGCCTCCAACATGCTGTACGGCACCTTGTTCATGATCGCCGGCGCCTACACGCTGGCGCAGAACGCCCACGTCCGCGGCGACTTCCTCTATAGTTCGATGCGACCGCGCACCCAGGCGACGCTCGATCTCGTGCTCTACATCGCCTTCTTCCTGCCCGGCATCGCGGCGCTGGCCTATGCCGGCTGGGACTACGCGTCGCACTCCTACAGCATCAACGAGCATTCCAACGTTACAGCGGACGGGCCGCCGGTCTATCATTTCAAGTTCATGATCCCGCTCGCCGGTGCGCTGCTGCTGCTGCAGGGCGCGGCCGAAATCATGCGCTGCGTGATCTGCCTGAGGACCGGAGTCTGGCCGAGCCGGCTCAAGGACGTCAGCGAGATCGACGTCGTCGAGGAGCAACTGGCGCACAGCGAATATGTCGATGAAGATGCGCGCAAGGAAGCAATTGCGCACGCAGCGAACATCGAGGAAAGCGCGCGGCAGCGCGGCATGGGCGGAGACTTGCAGCGATGAGCGATCCGGCACTCGGACTTCTGATGCTGGGACTCATCGTGGTCGTGATCATGATGGGCTTCCCCACGGCGTTCACGCTGATGGGGCTCGGCATGTTCTTCGGCTTCTTCGCCTATTATCGCGGCGGCGAAGCCTGGACCGACAATCACATCTTCGACCTGATGGTCCAGCGTACCTATGGCGCGATGACCAACGACGTCCTGATCTCGATCCCGCTGTTCGTGCTGATGGGCTACGTGATGGAGCGCGGCGCGCTGGTCGACAAGATGTTCTATTCGATCCAGCTCGCGTTCCGCCGCGTGCCGGCCTCGCTCGCGGTGGCGACCCTGATCGTGTGCACCTTCTGGGGCATCGCCTCGGGCCTGGTCGGCGCGGTGGTCGTCTTGATGGGCGTCATCGCCTTCAACCCGATGCTGAAGGCCGGCTACGACGTCAAGCTCGCCGCCGGCGTCATCACCGCCGGCGGCACGCTCGGCATCCTGATTCCGCCCTCGGTGATGATCATCGTCTATGCGGCGGTCGCCGGGCAGTCGGTGGTGAAGCTCTACGCGGCAGCGATGTTTCCGGGCTTCTTCCTGGCGCTGCTGTATCTCGTCTACGTCATCGGCTGGGCGCTACTGAACCCGAAGATCGCCCCGAAGCTTCCCGAAAGCGAAACTCGCGTCCCGGTCCGGCCATGGGTCGCCGAATTGCAGCAGGCCTATTCGCGCAAGATGCTGCCGGCGCTGTTTGGCGCGGTGCTGGCGCCCGCCAAGGCCATGAACATCAGCGTGGACGGCACGCGCATTGGTTACCCGATGCTGCTGAAGAATTTCGGCTTCGCGCTGGTGCCGCTGGTGTTGACGGCAGCGACGCTTTGGGTGACGTGGTGGTACGTCGTCATCCATCAGCAACCGGATATCCCGACGCCGCCAGCGGTGTCGATACAGCAGAAGGTGGACGATGCGCCGCAGCCGCTGGGCGCCGGAGCGGCTTCCCAGCTGGCAGAAGAAAAGCTGGAAGAGCTCGGCGGCGCCAGGTCCGGAGCCGCGGCAACAAACGAGCCGGAAACCTTGCAGCAGATGGGCAGCGCCGAACTGCGCAGCACCATCACAGCGCCTTCGTACACCGGGCCGGCGCCGGAATTTTATACCTACTTTGCGTTCATCGCCGGCATCTTCGGCCTGGTGCTGCTGTATTACTATTGGACCATGGAGGCCGAGCAGTTCGAGGTGCTGCGGCTGTTGACCTCCTCGGTGATGCCGCTCGGCATTCTCACCGCGGTCGTGCTGGCGGTGATCCTGCTCGGCATCACCACGGCGACGGAATCGGCCGCAGTCGGCGCCGCGGGCGCATTCCTGCTCGCGTTCCAAGCCCGGACGCTGGACTGGAAGCGCACCAAGGAAGCCGTGTTCCTGACCGCGAAAACCACATCGATGGTGTGCTGGCTGTTCGTCGGCTCGGCCCTGTTCTCGGCGGTGTTCGCCATCCTCGGCGGTCAGGCCCTGCTGGAGAACTGGGTGCTGTCGCTCAACATGACGCCGGTGCAGTTCATGATCCTGTCTCAGGCGATCATCTTCGTCCTGGGCTGGCCGCTGGAATGGACCGAGATCATCGTGATCTTCGTGCCGATTTTCCTGCCGATGCTGAAGCACTTCAGCATCGATCCGATCCTGTGGGGCGTGATGGTGTTCGTGAACCTGCAGGCGGCGTTCCTGTCGCCGCCGGTCGCGATGTCGGCGTTCTATCTGAAGGGCGTGGCGCCAAAGCACGTGACGCTCAACCAGATCTTCGCGGGGATGATGCCCTACATGTTCATCGTCATCGTCTGCATGGTGCTGATGTACATCTGGCCAGGCATCACGCTGTGGCTGCCGAATTATCTCTACGGCAACTGAGCCAACGCAGGCTTCTACTGGCCGTTGCTCGCCAACATCTGCTGGCAGGCCTTGCTGATCTTGGCGCGATTCTGCTTCAGGCAGGCCAGCACGATCTGGTCGCCCTCCTGCATCTGTGCCCGGCAGAATTTTGATACATCGCGCGCGCAGGCGTCATGGCCCTGCTTCTGCTCCTGGGCCGAG
>CADEDX010000053.1:11006-20362 GCA_902826195.1 uncultured Bradyrhizobium sp.
CGAGGAAACGGCGGAGAACGAGGCAGCGATGGCCAGCGCCAGGGTGATCTTCCGGGCGGTCGAGGTGAACAGTGAGGTCATTGTCGGCTCCCATTGGCCCGGTCATGGGCCCGTTGTTGATGGTTGGAGCATGCGCCTGAAATGGCGCGCCGACTGTGACTGACATCACTCAGCCATAAATCCTCATTTGCATCGCGGATGCGGCGCCTGTTCGCGAGCCGTTAAGACATTGTTGGCATTAATTCTCCGTTGCGTGTGTGTATCCCGAGTATCTGGAAAGAGTAGCGATGCGTAATGCGTTGGGCCTGATGCTGGCCAGTGTAGTGACGGCGGTGCTGATCACCGGCGTTTGGTTCTGGACCTCCTCGCCGCGGGCCGATGCGGCTCCGCCTCAAACCATGGCCGCCCGCAAGGCAGAGCCTTTACCGACACCCGTCGCAGCCAAAGCCGCGCCAAAGGACGATGTCGAGGTTACGGCCTCGCTGTCGAAACCGGCCCCGGCCCCCGCGCCCGTTCCCGCCCCCCAGCCCGTGCGATCGACCTGCGCCAATCCCGACGCGCTCGGCGTCAGCCGCATGGTCGTGATCGACACGATAGGCGGCCCCGGCTTCGGCTTCCTGCAGTACAAGCAGTTCGATTTCCTGACCGACAAGGAAGTCGTGCTCACCTTCGACGACGGCCCGTGGCCGACCACGCCGGCGGTGCTCAAGGCGCTGGCGGATGAATGCACCAAGGGGCTGTTTTTCCCGGTCGGCAAGCACACCACCTACCATCCCGAGATTCTCAAGCAGGTCTTTGCCGCCGGCCACACCGTCGGCTCGCACACCTGGTCGCACGCCCATCTTGACAGCAAGAAGATGACCGAGCCGCAGATGAAGGAAGAGATCGAGAAGGGTTTTAGCGCCGTCAAGATGGCGATCGGGACCGCGCCCGCGCCGTTCTTCCGCTTCCCCGGACTCGGACACACGCAGGCCGCGCTGGGCTATCTCGCCTCTCGCAACATCTCGATGTTCTCGGTCGACGTCGATTCCAACGACTTCAAATCGTCGGGTCCCGACCAGGTCATCAATAACGTCATGACCAAGCTCGACAAGCAGGGCAAGGGCGTCATCCTGATGCACGATCTGCAGAAGCACACCGCGATAGCTCTGCCGACGCTGCTGCGTCGCCTGAAGGCCGGCGGCTACAAGGTGGTGCAGATGAAGGCCAAGGAGCAGCTCGAAACGCTGCCCGAATACGACGCGCTGCTGGTGAAGGACCAGAAGGTGCCGGCCGTCGCCAGCCGCCCGATCAGCAGCGTGGTGCAGACGGTGATACAGTAAAGATCGGCAGGAGCCGTACACCGGCTGCAGCCCTGCGGAAACGAAAAACGCGCCTTCGGATCGGACTCCGAAGGCGCGTTTTGCTTTTTGCAAGATTACCAGTAGATGCCGTGCCGGTGCAGCGCAGTGATGATGCGCGCACGGATCCCGAAGCGAGCGCGATGTGCTCCCGCACCTCGCTGCTGCATCATCGCGGCTCTGCGGGCCGACGCGCCGCCAGCACCGGCGCTCTGGGAACGGCCGGCGTAGCTCTGCTGCATGCCGGCCGGCCGCTGCCGCATCCTCGCAGCGTTGCCCGCCGCGGCACGGCTCGTGTCGGACCTGGCCGACTCCGACCTGGCCGGCTCGGCTTTGGGTTCGACGGCCGCCGGCCGTTCGACATATTTCGGGGCCTCGGCAGCCTGCGGAGCTTCCGCAGTTCGCGATCCCTCGATCGGCTTGGCCGGTGCACTTACGTTCGTGGTCTCGCCGCCACCAAGCGACAAGCCCCGATCGCCGGCATGGGCGGCGACGGACACGAGAGCGAAGCCTGCAATCAATATCAATTTGCGCATGATGAAATCTCCCCTTGAGGTCTGTATGGAGACTATGCTGGGGAGGTGTTTTCCGATGTGAGGCAGGTCACGCAAGCGCGCGGGCCGAGGAAATCCGGCTAAAGTGCTTCGCGGCGGCGCTCATTCGAGCATGCCATGCGGCCCGTAATTCATTGGCGTTATTTTCGATTTCCGCTTTCCAGCGGCTGGCCCAGCGGTGCCGCAAGCACCGGCATCGGCCGCCGTCGCAACAGCTTCTGGCCGGGCACCTCGATCAAATAATACATGATCGACGCCAGTCCGATCACGGCAAGGAAGAAACCCGCCATGAACAATGGGCTGCCGTAGGGCATCTGCACGAGAAACGCGACCGACGCCAGATGCACCGCCAGCTGAAGCGGAAAATGCACGAGATAGATCGAATAGGAGATGGTGCCGAGATAGACCAGCGGCGGCATCGTCAACACCCACCGGACCATTCCGCCATGGATCGTGCCGACGATCAGGGCCGGAAAGCATATGGCCGCCACCGCCAAATGAAGCAGCAGCGACAGCTCGCTCTGCGTGACGTGGCAAAGGAATATGTAAGCCGCCGCGATCGCAAGTCCGTCGGCGAAGCTGCGATTGAAGTTGATCCGCGGCGCCCAATGCGAATGGAGACGATACAGTGCCACGCCGCAACCGAAGCCGACGATGGTCCGGAGCATGTCCTGCATCGTTGCAGACACCGCCACCTTCTCGATCAGGCCGCCTTGCAGGATGCCGGCCATGAGCATTGCAAACAACGCAGCCAGTACCGCGCGAAGGATGTTGCGCGGGAGTGCGATCGCCGCCAGGAACAGGACATTGACAACGAACTCGGTCGAGATCGACCAGGACGGGCCGTTGAAGGAGAGCCCGCGCTCGAGCCCCGTTCGATTCAGCAGCAGCGCGCTCACGACGAAATCATACGCGTCGTTGAACAGATACACGAACGGCGGCGCGCTCAGCCGGTTGACCAGCACCCATTGCATGACGGCCACCGCACATAGCGTCACCAAATGCAGCGGATACATCCGGGCAATGCGTTCGCGAACGTTCCTTGCAAATGTCGCGCTGCGCCGGTCGTTCCAATAGGCGCGGGCGAGCACGAAGCCGGACAAGACGAAGAAGAAATCTACGAAGAGCTCGCCGTTTCGATAGAGCGGCGCCAGCAGCGCCGAAAGCGGAGCCGCGTCGAAATGGTTCTTGTAGTGCAACGCGACAACCCCGAGCGCCGCCAGCGTGCGCAGGCTGTCCAACTCATGCAGGCGAACAGGTCCGCGGCTGGAGAGCTCTGGCGCGTCGTTCACGAACTCACCCATTCCGGCCGGACCCTGTCAGGAGAAATCGTGCGCGTTCAGATAGCCGAGGCCTGTAGCGGCTCGGCGCAGAAGCGCGAACGGCCGCGGGAAAGCCTGCCACTCGTGGGTACGACGGTCGGGCAAGCAACCAAGAGGCAATATTCGAAATTGGTGAAATCCGGATTAACTCCCGCCCCGGCCGGCCAACGAAGGCGCGGAGCCAGAATTCGCGGCGCGATCGCGCGGCGGATTTCGCGGGCCGAGATCGGTGGCGGTGGAATAGACCGGTCAGGAAAGCATGGTGCCGCAAACAGGACTCGAACCTGTGACCCCGTCATTACGAATGACGTGCTCTACCAACTGAGCTATTGCGGCGGACCAAACATGGCGTTCGGACTCGACCCGAAACGCCCGCACCTGATATCGGGCACGGCCCCGATTGGCAAGAAAAACGGGATTAGTCACCGCCCCAGCGTGACAAAAATCCCCGCCAGCCGCCGGCCTGAGCCTTGGGCGGGCCGATTTGTTCCGCGAATTCGTCCGCCGGGCCGTCCTCGTCGACCCCGGGATCGTCCGGCGCCCGAACGAGGGGGATTACAGCTGGAATCGGAGCCGGAATGGCCTTCGGTATATCCCGCCGCGAGCGGAACAGGGGGGCCGGCTGGTTTGGCGTCGCTTCGGCAGGTTTGGGAGAAACAGGCGTCGGCGCGGGGATCGGATCCGCGGTGACCGGGTCGGGGCGGGCCGCCTCGGCAGGCGATGTTTCAGCGACAGCGTCCGAGGGCGGCGCATTGTCCTGCTCGGCAGCCGGCGCAGCCGTCGAGGGTGTGGATGCGACCGATGGCGCCGGGACCACCGGCGACGGCGCCGGCTCGTCGGTCTCGGCGTCCTTTGGCGGCTCGAGCACAACGGCGCGGCGCGGCGTGGCCAGCATCGCCTCCTCGAACGGCGAGGATTCGATCGCGGGGCCCTTGTCGGACGGCAGCGCGGCGACCGGGGTCTGCCACTGGAAGGCGTCGAGCCGTCCGGTGACGGGCGAGACCGGCCGCCAGCGATCGCTGACATAGCCGTCCGCGGTCCAGGCCGGATCGTGCAGCGCGCGAACCGCGCGCAAGGTCCAGGCCCGGGCGCGACCGCTGTCGCCATGCTCGGTACGCTCGATCTCCGCCATCAACAGCGCCACGCGCTGCGTCGGCTGGGCTATGAACGGCGCCAGCGCTTCGCGCGCCTTGCCGAATTCGGAAGCATCGATCGCGGCGCGCGCGATCGCCAGCGCGCCCTCGATATGGCCGGGCATCTTCGCCGCCAGCGTTTCGACCCGCACCAGCCGCTGGCGCGCGGAATCGCCAAGCTTCACATGCGCATAGGCGTCCGCCAGATCCGGGTGCGGCTGCGCCAACCATGCCGTCTCGACCAGCCGCATCGAACGCCGCACCTGATGCGCCTCGCTCTCGAACTTGCTCGCCAGTACTGCGGCCGGGACCAATGTCGGCGCCAGCTTGACCGCCTCCATCACGCTCTCGCGCGACAGATCGCGATCGACCTTTTCGAGCTCGAGCGCACGCGCCGTGAGCAGCACGCCGCGGTGCCTTCGATAGGTCGGCTTGTCGATCAGCCCGGCGGTTTGGTTGTTGTCGAGGATTTTCAGCGCGCCGGCCCAGTCGCCCTTGGCGCAGCAGAAGCCGAGTACCGCATGCGAGGCCCAGGACGAGGACGGCGACATTCTCAGCGCCTCCTCCGCGACCATCACGGCCGCCACCGGATCGTCGGAACGCTGCGCCTCGATGAACAGGCCCCGCAAGCCAAGCAGCCGCGTGTCCTCGCGCTCGGCCATGGCGCGGAACGCGCGCTGCGCGCCCGCGCGGTCACCGTCGAGCTGCGCCGACTGCGCATGCAGCAGCAGCGCCAGCGGATCGTGCGCCGCGTGTTTGCGCGCCGTTTCGGCATGGATGCGGGCGGCGGTGGAGTCGCCATGGCCGATCGCGAGCAGCCCTTGCGTGATCGCGTGCCGGCCGCGCGCCTGGCGCCGTTCACGCCGGCTTCTGCGCATCCGCTCCGGCGTGCGCCACAGGCCGCGCAGGATCGCCCACATCATCATGGCCGCCACGATGACGATGCCCAGCACCAGCACGAAGACCGGCAGCGTAGTCGTCAGCTTCAAGCCGTCCCACGACAGCACGACATCGCCGGTCTGTTCGGCAATCCAGGCCGCGCCGGCTGCGCCCAGCGCGATCAGCAACAGAAACAGAATGATCCGGATCATCGAAATCCTCAATTCGCCGGTTTGGCGAGCGCAGTCATCGCATCGGTCGCGAATTTCCGGGACGCCGCCAACGCGGCATCGCGCGCGTTGGCCCGTTCGAGCCAGGACTGCGCCGCGGCGCGATCGTCCGTTTCCAGCGTCATCAATTCCCGCCGCGCTTCGTTGAAATCATTGCGCAGCGCCGCCGCGGTGACCCGGGCCACCACGGCGCCGCGATCGGTCCCGGCGGTATCGGTGCGCTCGATCTTGACCAGCTTGGCGGCGCCCGCCTGCAGGCGCTCGACGATGCCGGTGCCGGTCGTGGCAGTGCTCTGTTGCACGGCCGGCTGCAGTTTCGGCACCAGCGCCAGCAATTCCGTGCTCAGCCGGTTGGCGTTCGGTACGCCCTTTTCCGCAAACCGGTCGAGCGGCTTCAAGTCATCCGGATTGGGCGCCAGCGCCTTGGCGGCGGCGAGCGTCGCCGGAAAAGATTCGCCGATACGGACCTGAACATCGAGCAGCGCGGCCGACACCAGACGGCGCAGCGCCATGTCGTCGGCGGGCTTGGCGTCGGCCTTGGCATCGGCAATCTTGCTGCCTTGCTGCGCGATCTCGGCGCCCTGCGTCCGCATCTGGCTCTCGATCTTCGCGATGCGCGCATCGATCCCCGACAGATCCGGCGACGCGGCGCCGTCGCCGCGCGGCGCCGATTTCACCTCGTCGAGTGTGGATGCCAGCTTCTCGCCTTGCGTTCGCGTTGCCGCCAGTTCGGCGCGCAACGCCGCGACGGTTTTTTCCAAAGCCTCGGTGCGCGCCGCCGCGGCGGGATCGGGAACGGGCTTGCCGACCTTCGGTTCCAATCCGGCGACGCGGGCGGAGAGGCTGTCGATCGCGGCATTGAGCTGCGACGCCGGCGCGGACGCAGGTTGAATCGCCGGCCAGCCCAGCATCCAGCCAACGCCTATCACCAATGCTGCGGCAGCCGCGCCGGAGACCGGCGCGACGATCCAGGGCGAGACCGGCCTTGCGGCCGACGCGCTAACCGGCGGCACCGAGGAAGCTTCAGGCGCAGGTTCGGGCGATGATGCGGACGACGTCGCCGCGGCGCTCGCTTCAGCTGCGCTTCGGGATTCGCTCGACACTTCGGTCGCCTCGAGATCGATGGTCGGCGGCTCGCGCTTCGGCCGGCTCGAATCGGGCTGCGATCCAGTGTCTTCGGGCCTGTCAGCGACCATTACGCGGTTCCCTTGAATAGCTAGGTTCCGGAACTTAGCAGAATCCGGACGTCTTAGAGCATGATCCGGTGACGGCGGCACCGCTTTTCCGATAAGGCCATGCTCAGACTAAAAGATTAACGATCAGCCGGATCGCTTGTGCAGCGCCCGATCCAGCGCCTCGAACAGGGCGTTTTCGTCCGGCGACGCCGCCGCCGTTACCTGGGTCGCGCCGGCATCGCGCAGAACCGCGGCGACAGCCTCCGAAATGCAGCATTGCGGCAGCGCCAGCGCCGAGATTTCGACCCCGCCGGAGCGCGCCGCGTCCAGGAACGCCCGCGCGCTGCGCTGCGAGTAATGCAGCACGGCCTCGATCTCATGTGCCACGAAAGCGTCACATACCTCGCGCGGCAGGCTGGGCGCCGGCGCCATCCGGTACGTGGTCTGCGTCACCACCGTAAAGCCGCTCGCGCCGAGTTCGCCGGCAAGATCGCGCGCAAGATCGGCGCCAGCGAGATACAGAATAGGACTAGCCTTCTTCAATTGTTTCGACTTGGCGCGCGCCAGCACCAGATCGCGCAACGCGCCGGCATCACCCCTTGATGCGGTGACCTCGCCGAACCCGGCGTCGCGCGCGGCGGCGGCGGTGTTTTCACCGACCGCAAACAGCGGCAATTTGAGCAGCCGGTGACCCGCGAGATGCGGCGCTATGGCGCGCACCGCATTGGCGCTGGTGACGATGACGGCACCATAGGCCGCGTCTGCATCGTCCTGGAACGGCACCAGCTCGAACCGCAGCATCGGCGCGCGCAGCACCTCGAGGCCGCGGGCCCGCAGCGCCTCGGCGGTCGTCGCATCGTCGGGAGAAGGGCGCGTGACGAGAACGGCCATGTTTAGATCTCCGCCAAAACGATTTGGACCCGCTTGCGCGATTGCACGCCGTCACCTCGTAATGCTACGCGGTTACGGAACCGTTCCGATAGCGCAAGGAATCAAATTGGACAACGACAAGCCGATGCTGGTGCTGGGGATCGAAACCACCTGCGATGAAACCGCAGCCGCCGTGGTGGAACGCCAGCGCGACGGCGGCGGCCGGATATTGTCCAATATCGTGCACTCGCAGACTGTGGAACACGCCCGCTTCGGCGGCGTGGTACCGGAGATCGCGGCGCGCGCCCATGTCGACCTGCTCGACGGCATCGTCGGCCGGGCGATGAAGGATGCCGATGTGGGCTTTGCGCAATTGTCGGCGGTGGCCGCCGCCGCCGGTCCGGGCCTGATCGGCGGCGTGATCGTCGGCCTGACAACGGCCAAAGCCATTGCGATGGTGCATGACACGCCGCTGATCGCGGTCAATCATCTCGAAGCCCACGCGCTGACGCCACGGCTGACCTGCGCCCTCGCCTTTCCGTACTGCTTGTTCCTGGCCTCCGGCGGCCATACCCAGATCGTGGCCGTGGTCGGCGTCGGTCAATATGTCAGGCTCGGCACCACCGTCGACGACGCGATGGGCGAAGCATTCGACAAGGTAGCCAAGATGCTGTCGCTGCCCTACCCCGGCGGACCCGAGGTCGAGCGTGCGGCGGCCGACGGTAACCCGAAGCGATTCGCTTTTCCGCGCCCGATGCTCGGGCGTCCGGATGCGAATTTTTCGCTGTCGGGCCTGAAGACCGCGGTCCGCAACGAAGCCGGCCGCATCACGCCGCTGGAGCCGCAGGACGTCAGCGACCTCTGCGCCGGTTTCCAGGCCGCGGTGCTCGATTCGACCGCGGACCGGCTTAGTGTGGGGTTGCGACTGTTTAACGAACGGTTCGGCCCGCCACGCGCGCTGGTGGCGGCCGGCGGCGTCGCGGCCAATCGCGCCATCCGCGGCGCGCTGCAGGACGTCGCCGCCAAGTCACAGACCACGCTGATCATTCCGCCGCCCGCGCTGTGCACCGACAACGGCGCGATGATTGCATGGGCCGGCGCCGAGAGGATGGCGCTCGGCATGACCGACACGATGGATGCGCCGCCCCGCGCGCGCTGGCTGCTCGACGCCAACGCGACCGCGCCGGCCGGCTACGCCAAGACCCGCGCGGGATTTTGAGATGCCGTCCTTCCATTCAATCGCGGTCATTGGCGGTGGCGCCTACGGCAGCGCGCTCGCCTGTGCCGCGCGGCGCGCCGGCCGTGACGTCGTGCTGTATGCGCGCAACAGCGAGAGCGCCGCGCAGATGCAGACGACGCGAACAAATCCAAAGCTACCCGGCATCAGCCTCGACGCTGCTATCGCCATAACGTCCGACATTGTCCTGGCGGCGGCCGCGGACGTCATCCTGCTGGCCACACCCGCGCAAAGCCTGCGCAACGCTGCGTCGGCACTCGCGCCGATGCTGAAGCCGAACACGCCCGTCATCGCCTGCGCCAAGGGCATCGAGCGCGGCACGCATAAATTCATGACCGAGGTCATCGCCGAAGCGATGCCGCACGCAATTCCTGCGATCCTGTCAGGACCGAATTTCGCCGACGATGTCGCGCGCGGCTTGCCGACCGCCGTGACGCTGGCCGCGAAGAACGAAAGACTGGCGAGCGACCTGGTGCAGGCGCTGGGCTCATCGACCTTCCGCGCCTGCCACACGACAGACGGGAGCGGGGTCGGGAGCAGCAGCGGGACCAAGCAAGGGCTGGCGATGGACGCCGGAATCGTCGAGGGACGGCAAGCCGGTGGAGCCTCACGGGCC
>CADEDX010000054.1 GCA_902826195.1 uncultured Bradyrhizobium sp.
AACCGAGCGCCTCGACCTGCCGAGCGGCGGTCTCGGCCGGATCAAGCCGCGGCGTCGTCTGCCTGACCCATGTGGGCCCCAGCCGCGGCGGGTTGGCGATGTCGTCCAGGCCGATGCCGGTATCGACCAGCGCCAGCCCGTCATGGGTCTCGATCAGCAGGCAATGGCACACCAGCCGCGCGCGCTGAAACATGCTGCCGGTGCCGTTCACCAGGCGCCGGCCGATCGGGCACATGGAGCCGGTGTTGAGATGGTGGACGCGCATGGCAAAGTCTCCCTGAGGTTCGGCATCTGCTTGCCATCCGGAGGACCATAGGTAAAATATCGATATCTGATGATATCGATAGGAATAGACTATGGATATTCGTGAACTGCGCTACTTCGCGACCGTGTTCAGGGAGCGCAATCTGACGGCGGCCGCCAAGCGCTGCTTCATCTCGCAGCCCTCGATCTCGGCTGCGATCACCAATCTGGAAGCCGAACTCGGCGCGACGCTGTTCATCCGGCACAAGAAGGGCATGGCGCCGACGGAGGCGGCCGAACAATTCTACGTCGTCGCCCGCCGCATCATCGACGAGACTGATGCGGCGAAAAACCTGTTCCGCAAGCCAGCGACGCGGAATGCGCTGACGCTCGGCTTGATGCGGACGCTGGACCGGCCACGAACCATCGCCCTGTTGAAGCCGCTCACGGAAACGTCCGACATCGCGCTCCGTCTCGTCGGCGTCGATGAGGCGGCAGACGCCCGGATCATTGCCAGGAACCTGCTGCGCGCCGAGGAGCATTTCGTTCCGCTCTGGGTCGAGCGCTACGTCGCGGCGTTGCCGCCGTCGCATCCACTGACGTTGAAGGATCGGCTGCGCACCACCGACCTTGCCGGCGTCGCCATGATCGATCGTTGTCATTGCGAGCAGAGCGAATTTTTCGGCCGCGCCGCATCGGCCGCACGCCAGCCCGCAGCGATCGCCGAATCCGAAGATTGGGCGATGGCGCTGGTTGCCGCCGGCGTCGGCATTGCCATCGTTCCCGAAGGCGTGGCCCGCGCCAATCCCGACGTAGCCGTGCGCGAAATCGATGTCGACGTGAAGCGCCAGGTCGGCATCGCCTACAGTTCGACCCGTCCACCTTCGGCGGTGTTGCAGAAATTTATCGCCAAGCTGCAACAGCAACGGCCCGCAGCAGGCCGCGCCAAATCAAGGGCGCGACAGGCCTCCCGAAGCCGGGGGAACCCGAGCGCGCGGTAATCAATGAGGGGGCGTGATCCCACCTGCAAATCCCGACGAAGAACCGGGAGGCTAATTATTTCTCCGAGTGATCAAAATTGAGCAGCGCCAGGGGGCATCAAGGTGCTGGCCTATGTGCCGAACGGTGCGCCGTAGGAGCTGCAGCACCGTTCTCAAATGGCCCCAGCTCGACCAGCCCCCGAGCTGGGGCCTTTTTTTTGATCCAGGCGCAGGTTGGCCCGCAATTATCCGGCTCGTGATCCAAACCGAACAGCGGCCCGCTTGCTGAATGTGCTTGGTGGGCAACGGACATTGCAGACGTTCTGCAGCATCCTCCCAACCTTGACAGTCTCGGCGCGCTTCCGCGTTGAGGCTGTTCTTTTGAGGATCTGCCGGTCTTTCGCGACGACATGGTCGCATCAAGCCATGTGCCCGTTCCCCGCATACTTGTCGCCGTTCATTCCGCTTTCGCGCAACGCCTTTCCCGCGCGGGCGCTGCTCGCCTTCTCCACACCGGCAGGTCCGTCATGACTTTGACGGCCGCCGCAATAACCAGCGCGCAGAGCACGGCCTTCGAGACCGTCTCCATCGCGCCCTGGATGAAAACGGTGACTCGCTGGGGGCATCGCCAGCATGGCTTTTTTCAGATTTGCAGGTAACAGGTCAGCCCTTCACCGTCACCGCCCGCCCGTTCACCGGCTGGGCGGCGACCGGCGGATTGGCGGTCTGGGCGGCGAGTTCGCCGATCAGGCGGTCGGCATCGGCGGCGATATTGTCGGGCGCCTGGATCACCAGCCGCTCCAGCGCCCACCGAAAGGAAGAGATGCGCCGCTCCAGGCATTGCTGCACCCACTGCACGATCAGCGTATTCTCTTCCATCCGGGCGATCGCATCGTCTCGTTCGCGCGGCGATAGTTCCGACACCATCTTCATGCTGGCGCTGCGCTTGCGATCGAGCTCGATGACACGCATGGCGGAGGCGAAAAACGGTTCGAACCGCGTGATGTCGTTGCGGACGTCCTCGATCAGCTGCTGATAGCGCGAGGTGTGCGAGCGATGCGGCTCGTCAATGAGGGTGCGACCGTACAGGGTGCGGTCGAACGCTACCTTCTGCCGCCATGGCGAGGGCAGCGGCTGGTAATCGCCGAACACGCTCTTCCAGGCCGGCCGCGAACGCGGCGGTTCGATCAGGGGATAGGCGAGATCGCGAAGCTGGCGTTCGTTTTCGGTGAGCTGGAAATGCGAGGGCTTGAAGCCGACGCTTCCCGTGACCTCGGCGCCGAGCCAGCGGTGCATGTCGTCATTGCGCATATCGCCGCGGGTGCGGCCGAAATCGCCGCCGCTGCAGCCGCCAAGCGCGACGGCAAGCAGCATCAGAGCCGGGAACGACCGAAGCCCGGCGGTCCGGATCGGGAGGCACGGCTCCGGCATTTGAGAAGATCCGTGGTTCAGGTGGTGCGCCGCCGACGACGGCGACCAGGTGCGGCGCCCTCTTCCGGCCCGCGCCCGTCGCCGGTTTCGCTGGCGGGTCGTTCGATGCGGACAACGGGAAGGATCAGCACGGTTCCCAGACCGTCGCGTGGTGCGCCATCCATGGATACGCCCGGCCGCCGCGAAGCCGCATCCGCTGGAAACTCAATGATGGTGCCCATAATCCGTTCTCTCTAAAGGCCGCACGGACACGATCTGGCCGCCGACATGCCAATATTCAGAACAGAACGTGGTTAACGGCATCTTAATTTGTGCAGGTGGTACAGTTACGGGGGAGCCGGTGCGGCAAAAATGGCTCGTATTTTACAGGATCTCTTCACGAAGCGTTTTGCTTAACCAACTCTTAAAGCGCCGTGCGTAGGCTGCCGTCAGGGATTTTCCGAAGTCGCGTAAACCTGACATGACCGCAGCTCTAGTGTTTCCAGGATTCGACGGGCTGATGAAGCTCTCGCGCCGCGAGGGCGTCGATATCAGGCCGACGCTGCTGCGCGTGCTGACCGATCTATATGTTCAGACCAGCGCTCATTCCGCCGACGAGGAACGGCATTTCGTCGAACTGACGTCCCGCCTGATCGACCAGGTCGACGACGCTACCCGTGCAGCGGTACGGGCGCGGCTGGCGATCTATCCGGCGACCCCGCCCCATATCATGGACAAACTCGGGTTGCGGCGCGCATCCCCCGGCGAGATCCTGCCGGTCGCGGCCGCGATTGCGGCGGCCGCCGCCAGTGAACCCGCGGCGAAGCCACCGACCGAGGCGCAGTTACGCCTGGCGTCCACGCTGGCGATGCGGCCCAACGATGCCGCCGAGCTCAGCGACATGTTCTTCGCGGCCGCGGCCAGCGAGCGCGCGCTGATCCTGCACAATCTCGAGAACACGCCGCTGAAAGCCTCGCCGCGAATTCCCGCCGCCCGCGCCGCCCGCGCGCTCCATATCCTGGAGATGGCCGCATTCGCCGAGGATACCGCCAATTTCGCGCTCGAATTGGGCGAAGCCCTGATCCTAACCCAGCGGATCGCCGAACAAGTGGTTCACGATCCCGGCGGCGAGCCGCTGGCCTGCGCCGCGCGTGCGCTCGACATGCCGAGCGCCACCTTCCAGCGCGTGCTGTTGTTCCTCAATCCCGAATTCGGCTCATCCGTGCAACACGTCTATCGCCTGTCGCGGCTTTATGACCGCCTGAGCGAACGATCGGCGCTGGTGATGCTGGCGGCGTGGCGCGGCTCAACCATGGCGGTCACCCGCGCCAAGTACCGCGCCGGACTCTACGACGACGAACGTCATCGCGCGCGCGCGGCGGCCGTGCAGGGCCGCCCCACCGTGCAACCGGGAAGCGCGCCGACGGTGCGCACCGGCACCGACGGCTCGAAGCGCTAAGCTCGATCTTTGAGGACTTCGCCAGCGACATGCGGGAGCGCCGGTCCCGCATATCGCTGCGCTCATGCGGGCTACGCGCTAATCCCAAATGCGCCAACTGCCTGTCCCTCGGCTAGGACTTCGCCAGATCCAGGAAGTGTCGGCCCGCCCGATCCTCGGTCTCGACGATCCAGGCGTCGGGATCGAACCGGAGTTCTTTGGCGAGGCGCTCTTCCACGGATGGTTCGGGTACCGGCTGCGGCGAAGTCGGGACAAAGAAGCGCTCGGCCGGACGGCTGTCGTCATAGACGGTCTGCGGCGCGGGCGCATACAGCATGGCGCTGCCGTCGAGCAGCGCCACCTTGACGAACACCGCCCCCGCCTCCTCCGCCCCGCGCTTGCGCACGGCGCCGAACACGCCCTCGGTCTGGCAGCGGCGCAGGTATGCCGCCACCCAGATGGATGATTTCAATCGCATGGAAACGACGATAGGCGACTGGCAGGACCGGCGCCAGAGGTCATAACAAACCGCTTCTGCCATGCAGAAGGCCGAGGCTAACCGCCAACGGGATTGTGACAACCGTTACGAGATTTGCAGATTTCCACAGCTTTGGCGCATCGACCCGTACCAGACGGCTTCCGCTCGCGAATTGCCGCTTTTTCACCACCGTGTCGCGCGCCCGTCATAGCCGTTTGATTAACGAGACCCTGTTGCGAGCATTATCCAGCAGGAGCGCCAGAGATATGTCAAAACACCATGAACACAACGAGGGCCGGCACCACTACGTCGGTCTATTTGGGAAGAAGATATTCGGAACGAACGGCGATGACGACATTTTGGGGTCGCACCACAGCGAAACGATCTTTGGTTTCCGCGGTGACGACGTCATTTTCGCCGGCCTTGGCAACGACACGGTCCTTGGCGGCCGCGGAGACGACCTGATCGACGGCGGAAAAGGCAACGACAAACTGTTCGGCGAAAAGGGCAACGACGCCTTGATCGGCAGAGAAGGTAGCGACGATCTCTTCGGTGGCTCAGGACGCGATCTTCTGGTTGGCGGCGCCGGCCGCGACGAACTCAACGGCGACGAAGGCAATGACAAGTTCCTGTTCCGCAAGGGGATGGGCGTGGACACGATCGAATGTCTCGAATCGGGGGATCGCATCGACGTCCGGGATTTTAACATTAGTTCATTTCAGACGCTGATCAGCTCCGCCCGACAGGTCGGCCACGACGTGCAGATCAATCTGGGCAACGGCGACAAGCTCGTCATCGAACACACTCGCATTGCGGATCTGCATGCCGAACAGTTCATCATCGCCAATGAAGTGAAGGGTCCGTCGAGTTCACAAACTCCCTATCTTCTGAGCAGCGATTCGAACGTCTACACCGAATCATTGCTGACCGTGGGCGACGGCATCGGCGGTTACAGAATGGTCGGCATTCCGGACGGTCTGGGTGCGTACGACAATGGCGACGGCACCTTCACGGTGCTGATGAATCATGAGCTCGGCGACACGGCCGGAATCGCGCGCGCGCATGGTGCAGCAGGGGCATTCGTCTCCCAGTGGGTATTCGACAAGACGACCCTTGAGGTGAAGTCGGGTCAAGACCTTATCCAGAACGTATTCACCTACGATGTGACCAGCAACAGCTATATCGAGCACAGCGCCGCCCTCGGAAACGGCGTCGCTTTCAACCGCTTCTGCTCGGCCGATCTCGCAGATCAAAGCGCGTTCTACAACTCGGCAACCGGCCTAGGCTACAGCGGAGGCCGCTTGTTCCTCAACGGCGAGGAATCAGGCGTCGAAGGCCGGGCGTTTGCCCATATTGCCAGCGGCTCGCTGGCCGGCAATTCGTATGAATTGGCGTGGCTCGGCAACCTTTCTTTCGAGAATGTCGTGGCTAACGCGCATACCGGCGACAAGACGGTGGTCGCAGGGTTGGACGATGGCCAGAACGGCCAAGTCTACTTTTACGCCGGCGACAAAAAGGCGACCGGCAGCGCCATTGAGAGGGCCGGCCTGACCGGCGGCGATCTGTTCGGGATCCATGTGACGGATCTGGAAGGATTGGCCAATAACGAGTCCAGCGCCGCTTCCCCGCTCGGCGTGGACGAACAGTCGACATTCACGATGGTCAATCTCGGCGACGTGAGCGGAATGACCGGCGCCCAGATCGACGCTGCGAGCGAGGCGGCTGGCGTAACTTCCTTCCTGCGCCCGGAAGACGGCGTGTGGGACACGATCAATCCGAATCGCTTCTACTTCGTGACGACCAACGGCTTTGACCAACCGAGCCGATTGTGGGCAGCGGATTTTACCGACGCCAGCAACCCGGCTGCGGGCGGCTCCATCAAGCTGCTGCTCAACGGCAGCGAGGGCCAGCAGATGCTGGACAACATGACCATCAACGCCCAGGGCAAGCTGATCCTGCAGGAGGACGTTGGCAACAACGCGCATATCGGCAAGGTCTGGCAGTACGATCCCTCGACCGACCAGCTCTCCGAAATTGCGCACCACGATCCGGACCGCTTTCTGGCGAGCGGGCCGAACTTCCTCACCCAGGACGAAGAGTCGTCGGGCGTCATTGACGTGTCGCATATCCTCGGCAACGCCGGCGAAAACGTCTATCTCGCCGACATTCAGGCGCACTATTCAATCACGGGCGAACTGGTTCAGGGCGGTCAAATTGAGCTGATCCATCAGTATCTGGTGTGACGTCGTATCCGCATAGTCTACTGCCCAAAAGCGTCGAAGGTGCCGGCTTTCAGCCGGCGCCTTCGAATGCGCTTTCACGGAGCCATTCCCGGTGAAACTTGCCATGCAGATGAGCCCTTCCTCTTCGAACGGCGAGGCCGGTTCGGAACTGCGCGGTGCGCTTGCGTCGTGCCGGGCCGCATTGATCGGCATTGCCGCCTTCAGCGGATTGATCAACCTCCTGAGCCTGACCGGCTCGCTGTTTATGCTGGAAGTGTATGACCGCGTCTTGCCCAGTCGCAGCGTGCCGACCCTCGTCGGACTGAGTATCATCACCGCGCTGCTTTTCATTTTCCAGGGCATCCTGGAGATTACCCGGGGCCGCATGCTGGTCCGGATCGGAAACCAGATCGACTGGCGCCTCAGCGACCGTGTCTACGAGCTGGTGGTGCGCCTGCCTCTGCGAACCCGCGGAAGCGGCGACGGACTGCAACCGGTCCGCGATCTCGATACGGTAAGGTCGGTGTTGTCGGGCTCCGGGCCTGCCGCCCTGTTCGACCTGCCCTGGCTGCCGTTCTACCTCGCCATCTGCTTTGCCTTTCACCCGTTAATCGGGGCCACCGCGCTCGGCGGCGCCGTCATCCTCGTGCTATTGACCCTTCTCACCGATCGCCTGTCCCGGCGATCGGTCCAGAAAGCATCGAACCATGCGGCAGCGCGCAATCGATTGGCCGATGCCAGCCGGCGAAACGCGGAGGTCCTGGTGTCGATGGCGATGTCGGTGCATCTGCTGGCCCGATGGCGACAGCTCGGCACCGCTTATCGCGATCAACAGAAGATCGCGAGCGACATCTCGGGCGGCTTTGGCATTTCCGGGCGAATCCTGCGCATGATGCTGCAGTCCGCCGTGCTTGCCGTCGGCGCCTATCTCGTCATCCATCAGGAAGCATCGGGCGGCATCATTATCGCCAGCTCGATCCTGACCGGACGGGCCCTCGCGCCCGTGGACCTTGCCATCGGCAACTGGAAAAACTTCATCGCGGCACGCCAGAGCTGGTTGCGCCTCGAACAGTTGCTGGCGCTACTGCCCGCTTCCGCGCACCAGCTCCCGCTGCCGGCACCAAAAGCGACACTTGTCGTGGAGAAATTGTCCGTCACCGCTCCGGCGTCGGAAAAACTGCTGGTTACCGACGTCAATTTCTTCCTGAAAGCCGGGAGCGCGTTGGCCATCATCGGCGCCAGCGGCTCGGGAAAGTCCTCGTTGGTGCGAGCGCTGGTGGGCGCGTGGCAGCCGGCGCGCGGCGTCGTCAGGCTCGATGGCGCGTCGCTGGGGCAGTGGTCGCCGGATGCGCTCGGGCGACACATCGGATATTTGCCGCAGGATGTCGAACTGTTCGAGGGCTCGATCGCGGAAAACATTGCGCGATTTGAACCGAACCCGCCGATGGAATCGGTGCTTGCCGCGGCCAATGCGGCCGGCATTCATCAGCTCATCGTCAGTTTGCCGGAAGGCTACAACACGCAAATCGGCGAACAGGGCACCCTGCTCTCGGCCGGCCAACGGCAGCGGCTGGCGCTGGCCCGAGCGCTCTACGGCGATCCCTTCCTGGTTGTTCTGGATGAACCGAACTCAAATCTCGATGCCGAAGGTGAAGAGGCGCTGGGCCGGGCGATCCTCGGAGTGCGCGCGCGAGGCGGTATCGTCCTGATCGTGGCCCACCGCTCGAGCGCCCTCGCCGCCGTGGATTTCGTCATGACAATGCTCCATGGGCGACAACAGGCATTTGGGCCAAAAGACGAAGTGCTTGCGCTGGCGGCCCGGCGGGAGCCGCCGCCCGGACCCTTCAAGGTCGTTTCTCAATCAGCAACATCGACATGACAGACATCTCCACAGACGGCGAAGACCGCACGCTGCGCAATCATCTGATCGGAGGCGCAGTCATTACGTTCGTCCTGACCGCCGGGATCGGCGGCTGGGCCGCCACGACCGAATTGTCGGGAGCGGTCACCGCTTCCGGGTCGGTCGTCGTCGATACCAGTGTCAAGAAAGTGCAGCATCTCACGGGCGGCATCGTCGGCGCATTGCTCGTCCGCGAGGGCGACCACGTTCGCGCAGGCGACACGCTGGTGCGGCTCGACGAGACTGCGCTCCGCGCAGGCCTGGCCATTTACACCAAGGGCCTCGATGAGATGCGGGCCCGCAAGGCAAGGCTCTCGAGCGAACGCGACCGAGCCGAACGCCTCGTCGTTCCACCCGGCATGCTCGACGCGGTATCGCCTGAGTTTGCCTCCGCGCTGGACAGTGAAAGCAAGCTTTTCGAACTGCGGCGGACGGCGCGCGAGGGCCAAAAATCCCAGCTTCGCCAGAGGATCGCCCAGCTCGACGATGAAGTCCGCGGCTACGCCGCGCTGCAGCAAGCCAAGGCTGAAGAGATCGAGCTGATCCAGCGCGAACTCGCCGGCGTCCGGTCGCTTTGGGAGAGGAATCTCATTCAGATCAACCGGCTCACCATCCTGGAACGCGAGGCCGCACGCCTTAAGGGCGAGCTCGCTCAGTCGATGGCCTCCACCGCGCAGGTGCGCGGCAAGGTCAGCGAGATCGAACTCCAGATCATTCAGATCGATCAGGAGCTGAGCAGCGAGGTCGCAAAGGAATTGCGCGAGGTCGACGGCAAGATCGGCGAGTTTATCGAACGCAAGGTCACCGCGGAAGATCAGCTCAAGCGCGTTGATATCCGCGCGCCGCAGGACGGCATCGTTCATCAGCTCAGCCTACACACGATCGGCGGCGTGGTGAGCCCGGCCGATCCCTTGATGCTGATCGTGCCGGAGGCTGACCGATTGACGGTCGCGGCCAAGATTTCGCCGGCGGACATCGAACAGCTCCACATCGGCCAGCAGGCCAGCTTGCGGTTCTCCGCCTTCAATCAACGCACAACGCCGGAAGTCCAGGGGACGATCAGCCGCATCTCGGCCGATGTGACCTCAGACCAGCGCACGGGACTGAATTACTACACGGCTCGGGTCTCGATCAGCCCCGAAGAATTGACGCGGCTGGGCGCCGCGAAACTTCTGCCCGGCATGCCGGCCGAAGTCTTTGCGAAGACTTACGATCGCACCGTGCTGTCGTTTTTCATCAAGCCGCTGTCCGACCAGGTTGCGCGTGCCTTTCGCGAGCGCTGAAGGCTGCGCCAGCCCAGAGGTGTCTGATCAAAAGCCGGCCGGGTTCATACTGTCATCCGCCCGGCCGCCAAGCCATCATTCACGTCGGTGCGCGAGCTGGAACATGTCCTTGAATGCCGGCTCCTGAGCCAACTGCTTCCTGCCGCCTTCAGATTCGAAACGACGTATCCGATCCTGTATTTCGACGGCCACGTCCTGCGGCCGTCGTTCCGGAAACGGCGGCGATGGATAATATTCGATGCCGAGCTGCAGCGTCTTGGCGACCTGCTCGCCGGCGATCAACGACGTCAGAAACAAACCGGCATCGATGCTCGCGGAAACGCCGGCGCCGGTAACGTACTTGCCGTCGCGGTGATAGCGCTCGGCGACGAACTCCGTCCCATAAGCTCGCAGCCGATCCTGATAGAACCAGTTGGTGGTTGCCTTCAGGCCCTTGAGCAGTCCGGCGGCGGCGAGCAGACCGACGCCATTGCAGATGCCGACAGTCCAGGTCGAGGTTTTGTCGAGCCGGCGGATCGTATCCAGAAAGGCTTCGTCCGTCTCGAGCGCGAACCCACCCGGACCGCCGGGAACGTACAAGATATCCGTGGCCCTCACTTCCGAAAATTCGCGAAAAGCCGCAAGGCCGAGACACCGCGTGTCGGCGGCAATGATGCCGCGCCGCGACGCGACGAACTCCGTCTCCATACCGGGAAGCCGGGCGAGGATCTCATAGCCGCCGATGGCATCGAGGGTCGTCAGCCCATCATAAATCAGGATCGAAAGCCGCATCATCGTCTCCAAGGCAGGAAAACTGGCAAGTGAGCATTGAGCTCACGTTATCCCGCGGACTTCTTGTCAGGAATGACAATAAACTGCTATTTTCTGACAAAGGCGAAATCGCTGACCATGGCCTTGCTCGCCTATGACGGCTTCCAGCTTCTGGACGTAACCGGCCCTGTCGCCGTGTTCGCGGCGGCCAACCACGAGCTCAAACGCAACGCCTACAGGGTCGAGGTGCTGTCCCCTGCGGGCGGCGCAGTCGCAAGCGATAGCGGCCTTGCGGTGCAAACCCGCGCGATCGCCCGTATGCCGGATGGCAAGATCGACACATGCTGATCGCCGGCGCTGAAGAGACCGCGCTGCGCGCAGTCATTGCCAACACGGCGGTTCGACGGTGGGTACCGCGCCGGGCTGCAAATGCGAGACGCGTCGGCTCGGTATGTTCAGGCACATTCGTTCTGGCCGCGCTGGGATTGATCAACGGACGGCGGGTGGCAACGCATTGGGAAGCGTGTAACAAGCTGACAGCGCTGTATCCGGGCATCACCGTGGATCCCGAAGCCTTGTACGTCATCGACGGCAAGATCTGGACTTCGGCCGGTGTCACCACGGGAATCGACATGGCGCTTGCGATGGTCGAAGCCGATTGCGGGGCCGAGGTCGCCAACGCCATTGCCCGGCGCCTGGTACTCTATGCGCGGCGGCCGGGCTATCAGTCGCAGTTCAGTCCGCTGTTGAATGCCCGCATCCGGGCCGATAGCCCGTTCGCAGACCTGATCGACTGGATGCAGAACAATCTGGACCAGCAGCTGGATGTGCCCACGCTCGCAGCGCGCGCGGGCCTGGGCGAGCGCAATTTCTATCGACGCTTTCTCGCTGTAACCGGCAGTTCGCCGGCTTATTTCGTCGAAGCTCTCCGTCTGGAAGCAGCACGCACGCTCGTTGACGGCGACTTGCCGCTCAAGGGTATCGCAGCCAAGGTCGGGCTGACCCCGATCCGGCTCAACAATGCTTTTGAACGGCGATTTGGCGTAGCGCCAAGATTGTTCCGTGCCATGCACCGGACCGCGCGCACGCCGTCGGCTAGTCGATCGGGTGGCCGATCATCGCCGTGAGCTCCTTGACGAGCCGGTCGGACATCTGGCCGGTCACGGGGAGCTTGCGGTCGCGCTCGAATTTCGCGATTGCGGTCTGGGTGTCGGCGCCGACCGCGCCGGTGGGCTTCAGCTGGCCATAGCCATATTGCGTGAGCGCGCGCTGCACCGCCGCCACCCGGCGGGCGCCGGCGCTTTGCGTGGTGGAAGGAACCGGCGCCGGCGGACGCGCCGCGTTGGCGGCCGCGGTCCCGGTCGCACCGGTAGACCTGACGACCAGATTGCTCATTGGGTCAGGATTTTTGGGGTCAGCGTTCTTGGAGTCGGCGTTCTTGGGGTCAGCGCCCCTCGCCTCGACCGGTCCTATGGCCGGCGGGTCCGTGACCAGTTCCACCGGGCGTGGACGCGGCAGCGGACTGACGGCGGCCTGCGGCCCCGGAAGCGTCACGACGGAACCGAACATCGGCGAAGGATGGCGGCCGGCCTGCAGGAACAACGCATTGGCGACAATGGAGCAAATCGCAGCGGCGGCCAGCAGTCCCGCGACCACGTCTTTCGGGCTGTGCAGGAACATGCGCAGCATCAGGCCGCGCTGTTGTTCCGTCTCGATCGCGGCCGCCTTGGCGCCGCGACGTCGGCGGCGCGGTTTTTCCTCATCCTCGTCAGTACGCCTAGGCACGCTTCTTCACCTGATGGACTTCATCCTGCGATCCGGCGCGCGGCGCCAGCTTCAAGGTTGCGACGTTGTTTGAAGGCGCCAGCGGCGGCGCAAAGTCAAGCGGCAAGGTGACCGTGACCGTGGTGCCCTCGCCGACCGTGCTCCGCACGTTCATCTCGCCATCGTGCAACCCGACAAGGCCCTTCACGATCGACAGGCCGAGGCCGGTGCCTTCGTGCTTGCGCTGATAGGTCTTGCCGGCCTGGAAGAATGGATCGCCGATCCGCGCAAGATCCTCGGCGTCGATACCGATCCCGGTGTCGGCGACGACGAGCATCAACCGCGGTCCCTCGACGGTCGCGGAAACCGTGACGCTGCCGCCCCGCTCGGTGAACTTGATGGCGTTGGCTACGAGATTGAGTGCGATCTGCTTGAATGCGCGCGGGTCGCCGTTCATCACGGGCAAATCTTCCGCCGCGCGCGTGATCAGATCGACGCCGTTGTCCCGTGCCTTCAGCGCCAGCAGATTGCAGCAGTGCAACAGCGCCGTCCGCGGCGCGAACGGCTCCGGCGCGATTTCAAAATTGCCGGTTTCCATCTTGGAGATGTCGAGGATGCCGTTGACGACCGACAGCAGATGCTGGCCGGAATCGTTGATCAGCTGCGCATATTCCCTGCGGCGCGCGACGTCGAGCATCATCGCTTCTTCGTGCACGATCATCTCGGAGAAGCCGATGATGGCGTTCAACGGCGTGCGCAATTCGTGACTCATGGTCGCCAGGAACCGGGTCTTGGAGGCGTCTGCCTGCTCGGCGGCGGTGCGCGCCAGTTCGAGCGCCTGCTCCTGAAGCTTGCGGTCGGTGACGTCGCGCATCACAGCGACGACGTCGGCCTCGCTCGATGCCTGCTCCAGCGGGCGGCAACGCATCTCGACCCAGATGAAGTCGGCGGAAATGTTCTGGCCGCGAACCGCGTCGCGGCGCAGCCGGAATTCGACGCGCTGCTCGCTGCCGCGCGCGGCATCCGACAGCGCCGTGAGATAGGCCGGCCGATCGGCAACATGAACGCGATCGAACAGGCCATGGCCGGTGAGCCGTGCGCCCGGCGTGCCAAGCATGGCTTCCGCCGCCGGCGAAATGAACTCCACCGCGCCGTTGCGGTTGTGACGCGAGATCACGTCACTCATGTTTCCCGCGAGCAGGCGGTAACGGTCTTCCTCGAGATAGAGCAGCGACACGGACGTCCGCGCCAGCGATTCGGCGCTGATCGCCAGCCCTGCCGCATAGAGCGTCGCGGAAGCCACGCCGGCTGCCATCAACACGCTGTGCAGCACCGTGCTGGACGCCGGCGCCGGCAGCAGTTCGAAATGTCCGAGCGCGATCAGCGCGGCCGCGCATGACAATGCGAGCGTCGAAGCGAACACGACGACACGACGCGAGGCCGACAGTGCGGCCTCCAGGGGAACGACGATGAGCCAGACCGCGGCAAACGACTCGATACCGCCGGTGCTGACGGCAACCATCATCACGAGAACCGCCAGCGCCAACGCGGAAAGAATATGCGCACCTTCGTAACGGCCGGTGCGCGACAGGAACCAGGACAGCAGAATGGGCGCGATCAGCCAGGCAAAGGCCGCGACCTCGATCCCGGTGGGTGCCCCGCGCATCGCCAGATAGATCGGAAATGCCGCAAGCGCCACCAAACTGCCAAGCAGGCGCGGCGCCATGAAGGCACGATGACGCGCGCGCATCAGCGCATCATATCGTGCCGAGGGATGCAGCAACGCATCGAGACAATCGCGGATGATACTCAAAACAATCACTGCTCTCGCGCTTCGGCTTGTTCGTCAGACAGACGCGCCGGAACGCCCCCATTATCCTTAAGAGCCACCGTGTCAGAGCGAACTTAAGCGAACGCTAAGGCGTGGTGGACCGCCGGCAAACACAGGGCATTCGCGGAGATTTCACGCCCCCGCATGACGCTCATTCGATGCGGATGGTGAACGACTGGTTTAGACCCGCGCCGATCTATGGTTTCGAATTGGTGGATGCGCCGATGGCGCCGGCTTTCGCGCCACAATGGTCGTCAATCGAAAATTTACGCCGAATCGAATGAGTCAATTTCTTGGAAAATTTTCGGCGGTTTTACCTCAATAAAAACACTTGGGATTTATCGAGGGCTGTTAGTCAGGAACAAAGCAGGCGGGCTAAACCGCCACGCAACGACAAGAGACGACCGGGGTCGCGACATGTTTTTTCTGCTTCGGATGGCATTCTGGCTCGGGCTCGTGCTCGTGCTGTTGCCCAGGGATCCAACATCTGAATCCGAAAAGGCACCGCAGATCGGTGCAAGCGAAGCCATATCGGCCGCGACCGCCGCGGCCTCCGACATGGGCCAGTTCTGCAAGCGGCAGCCCGCGGCCTGCGAGGTCGGCGGCCAGGCGGCGACGGCGATCGGCCAGCGCGCCCAGGACGGTGCCCGCAAGATCTACAAGATCATCACCGACAAGAAGCCCGAGATTACCGACAAGCAACCCGGCACGACCGCGAAGAAGCCCGACCACACAGGTTCGATCGATGCCGGGTCCGCCGTTGCGGCCGCGTCGTCCGGCGACGCGCTGACGGGGGACGACATGGCGATCGAATGGCAGCTGCCGTGGCCGCAGCCACAGCCGCGGCAGCAGCCGATGGCAAATTAGCCACGGAACCGGCTCCATTTCCGTCGCTTTCGTCCGGTTCGCATCCTATATAAAGATTTGCCGAAACGGACGCGGGCCACGATGACGATTGACGAGATCAGGGACAATTTCGAGCTGCTGGAAGAATGGGACGACCGCTACCGGTATGTCATCGAGCTCGGCCGCATGCTCGAGCCGATGCCCGAGGCCGAGCATTCCGCCGAGAACAAGGTCAATGGCTGCGTCAGCCAGGTCTGGCTGTCGCGGCAGATCGACCGCAGCCGCGACGGCGAACCGCAACTGAAATATCTCGGTGACAGCGACGCCCACATCGTGCGCGGCCTGATCGCGATCCTGCTCACGCTTTATTCCGGCCGCACGCCGCAGCAAATCCTGGCGACAGATGCGCTTGCCGTGTTCGACGAATTCGGCTTTCGCGACCACCTGACGCCGCAGCGTTCGAACGGCCTGCGCTCCATGGTCGAGCGCATTCGCTCGGATGCCCGCGAAACGCTGGCCGCAGCGTCGTAACGCGTTCGCCTACTTCCGCTTCCGCGCCTGCTGGCCGAGGCCCATTTTCTTGGCGAGTTGCGAACGCGCCACCGCATAGTTCGGCGCCACCATCGGGTAGTCCGGCGGCAGGCCCCATTTGTCGCGATATTGCTCCGGCGTCATGTTGTACTGCGTGCGCAGATGGCGCTTCAGCGACTTGAAGCGCTTGCCGTCCTCGAGGCAGACCAGATATTCGGGGGTCATCGACTTCTTCACCGACACGGCAGGCTTGGCCGGCTCCAGCGGCGTTTCGGGGCGGCCGCTCGACACCCGCATCAGCGCGGCATGGACCTGGCTGATCAGGTTCGGAATTTCCGAGGCCTGGGTCGGATTGTTGCTGAGATAGGCCGAGACGATATTGGCGGTCAGTTCGACGGGTGTCTTGCCGGCGGAATCGGTCATGGCTCAACCCTCTCGGATGATGAATGCATCATGTCGGACATGCGATCCGGACAGTATCCGATCGCGCCTATACATCAGCGGAAACGCGTACGACTTGACGAATATGAACGAAATACAGGGACTGACAAGAACGGCGGTGCTTCATTTTCCACAGCCGGCCCTGCGGCAAGTATTGCCCTGTTCAAGTCCGGGGGCATGCTGCACTGGAAACGCTCTACGACCGCTGGTCGAGATGCACCCGCAGTTCATCGATCGAGGCAAAGCGCATCATGCCTTCCGGCATCTCGGCCTCGATCGAACCGTCGGAATACAGCGAATAGGCCATGCCATCGACGATGCCCGATTTCAGCACCGTCACCTCTGGCGCGTCGCGGCCATGCACCGGTCCGGCACTGGCTTCGGCGAGCGTCGGGGGCATGCGGCCGCGCCGCGGCGGCAACATTTCGGCGGCCTTGGCGCGATCCGCGCGCGGCCAGGCGTCGTCAAACGGGGCCGATGGCGGTTCGGCCGCTCCCACCGGAGGTACGGCGGGCGGCTTCGAACGCGTGTCCTGCGGCATCGGGTCCGGGGGCAACGCCTCGCCGGGCCGCGGCTGCACGCGCTCTTTTCGCGACGTCGACGAAAACATCAAATTGCGCTTTGACTTTGCTACCGGCGGTGGCGATTCGAGGGGATGCAGCGGCTCCGGAATCGGGTGATCGCGCAGCACCGCCTCGTTCTGCCATGGCGGCGGCGCTGGAGAGAAGGCCGGCGCCGACGAGAGGGTTGCGGGACCGTCGATCTCGTCAGCGGCCGGGAAACCGCCGATGGCGGGGGTGCTCTCCCGCCCCGCGGCGGCCGGAGGCGCCGGCCGTTCCACGGACCCCTCGCGCGCTTCAGGCAGGCCGTTGGCGAGCCGCCGCGCGATATTCTTCAATTCCCGGACCGCGACCCATAACCCAAGCATGAGCGCGCCGGTGCAGACGCCTATCACGCCGGCCATGATCAGCGTGTTGCCGGTGCTGAATTCCTTGATCGGAATCCCGAAGCCGATCGCCAGCAGGCCCGCGACCACGAGGCCGATCCCGGCGACCAACATAAGAAATGCCATCGAACCAACCCCTCAGCCGCGCCCGAAACGCTCGCCAGCCGCCCCACGCCACGATACCGTCATACTGAGCGCACCGCCAACCGGCAATTGCATCTGCGGTTTCACCATAGCACCGTCACATCACAGGCTTTGCAACCAACGGGCGCGCTTGATCGTTCAGCTACCGTTCAGCCCGTCTTCCGTATTCCTACCATTTACCAATTGCTGCCGCTTTTGTTGCATTGCATCAGGGATTTAGGCCACAATTCCCAATTACTTGGTAATGGAACTGCGCTATATGGTTACCCGGGGAATGAGGCTCAAGATCATCACGACTGGGCCATAGGGGCTGGGTTACCAATCGCCATGTCATCCATCACGACTTCTGCCTTCGATACGCCTGCGCGGCGCTCGGTGGAGCGGACTTGCGACGACCTCGCCATGCTGGCGCTGTCGGTGATCACGATTGTCGCGGGCCTGACCTTCCGCGACTACGGACTGGGCTGGGACGACTACACCCACGCCGAATATGCCGACCTGCTGCTGCGGATGTACGGTTCCGGCTTCAGGGACACCGGCGCGCTGTCGTTCGCCAATCTCTATATGTATGG
Organism: uncultured Bradyrhizobium sp.; assembly: GCA_902826195.1. Lineage (GTDB taxonomy): Bacteria > Pseudomonadota > Alphaproteobacteria > Rhizobiales > Xanthobacteraceae > Bradyrhizobium. The sequence continues at coordinate 17,780 of CADEDX010000054.1, forward strand.
CGGCGGTTTCGACATGGCGGCGGCGCTGCTCCATAAGGTCATCCCGCTGGAACTATTCGAAACCCGGCGCCTGCTCGGCGCCGTCGTCGGCCTGATTGGCCTTGCCGTGACCTGGCGGCTGGCACGGCGGGTCGGCGGCCCGCTCGCGGGTCTGGCGACGCTGTTGCTGCTGGCGCTTTGCCCGACCTTCTACGGGCACATGTTCATGAACCCGAAGGACGCGCCGTTTGCCGTCTCGATGATGATCCTGATGCTGGGCCTGGTGCGCCTCGTCGAGGAATATCCGGCGCCCTCGCCGCGAACCATTTTGATCGTCGGCCTCGGCGCCGGACTCGCCATCGGCTGCCGGATTCTCGGCGGGCTGGCGCTGGTGTATGCGCTGGTCGGCTTCGTACCGCTATTGATCGAGGAATTCCGCTCGCAGGGCGCGCGCGAAGCGATGCGGCGCTTCGCCCACGTTGTCTACGTGCTGCTGCCCGGCCTGGTGCTCGGATATCTGATCATGGGCCTGGTGTGGCCGTGGTCGATCATGGAAGCCGATCATCCCTTCAAGGCGCTGACCTATTTCTCGCACTTCTTCGAAAAGCCCTGGAAGGAAATGTTCGACGGCGCGCTGGTCTCGGTGCCGGACATGCCATGGTCCTACCTGCCGACGCTGTTCGCGCTGCAGCTCCCCGAAATCCTGCTCGCGCTGTTGTTCGCCGGCATTATCGGCACCTTCATGTCGCTGTCGCGCAAAGACGTCCCGGGCCGCCGCAAGACCATCTTCCTGATGCTGACGCTCGCGGCTACCCTGCCGCTGGTGATTGCGATGGTGAAGCGGCCGGCGCTCTATAACGGCATCCGGCATTTCGTGTTCGTCATCCCGCCGATGGCGGTGCTGGCCGGCGTATCGTTCGCCTGGGGCATGACCTGGCTCAAGGACCATCACCGCCGCTGGCAACCCGCAGCACTTGCGGTGTTCACCTTCGGCCTGTTGCTGCCGCTCAGCGAGATGATCCGCCTGCACCCGTACGAGTATACGCACTTCAACCATCTCGTGGGTACCGTTCGCGGCGCCGACAATCTTTTCATGCTGGATTACTGGGGGCTTGCACTGAAGCAGGCGTCCGACGGCCTGCGCGAAGAACTGGTCGAACGACAGGAATCGCCGCCGCAGGGGCGCAAATGGAAGGTCGCGGTATGCGGCCCGCAGCGCCCGGCCCAGGTCGCGCTCGGTCCCGACTACACGATCGGTTGGGACAGCCAGTCCGCGGACTTCGCGATGACGCTGGGCGAGTTCTACTGCAAGGGCCTGACCGCGCCCGTCATCGTGGAAATCAAGCGCGACGACGTCGTGTTCGCGCGCGTTTACGACATCCGCGGCCGTCCGATCCCGACGCTGCTGGCGATTCCGGCGCCGTAACGGCAAATCGCCGGCGGCATGACTGCCACGCAGGACGGGCGCCTTGCCGCCCGTCCGCCGCAGGCTTAGGCTCGCTTTCGGAAATCATTCACCGGAGGACGCGCGCCATGTCGCCAGCCGAAGCTCGACTGAAGGACGTCTCGTCCGGCATGACGGACGCCGACTGGAACCAACGCGTCAACCTCGCCGCCTGCTATCGCCTCGTGGCACTTTACGGCTGGGACGATCTGGTCGACACTCACATCTCAGCGCGCGTACCGGGGCCGGATCATCACTTCCTGATCAACCCCTACGGCCTGATGTTCGACGAGATCACGGCGTCGAGCCTGGTCAAGGTCGATCTGCACGGCAACCAGCTCAGCGAAAGCCAGTACAGCATCAACCCCGCGGGCTTCACCATCCATTCCGCAATCCACGAGGTGCGCGAGGACGCCGGCTGCGTGTTGCATCTGCATACGCCCGACGGAACGGCGGTCGCAAGCTGCATGGAAGGCCTGCTGCCGATGAAGCCGACCGCACAGTTCGTCACCCACGACCTCGCCTATCACGACTACGAAGGTGTGGCGCTCGATCACGACGAACGCCCGCGGCTGCAGAAGGACCTCGGCAACAAGAATCACATGCTGCTGCGCAACCACGGCACGCTGACGGTCGGCCGCTCGGTCGCCTCAGCCTTCGAGCGGATGTATCATTTGGAGCGCGCCTGCACGATGCAGGTCCGCACCCGCATGCTCGGCCCGACCGCCTACCCGGTCGAACAGGCGGTGATCGACAAGAACGAGCAGCTGTTCGCCAATCCCGAACGTGCAGAGATGCGCTCCACCAATCTGGTGTGGCCGCCCCTGCTGCGCAAACTCGATCGGCTCGATCCCAGTTACAAGAATTGAAGTTTTCCAGTTTCCGAGTAGAATAATCGCCAACGACCTCTACACGACCGAATCCAAACGCCGCCCAATCCCGGGCGGCGTTTTTGCTTGGTCAGGGGCTTGTCGATCCCGTCTCGCGTTGCGGGTCGAGGGCCGCGTAAACAAGGCCGAGTATGACGCTGTAAGTCAGCAGCATCGCGAAAACAGGCCAGATGCCGAGACCGAGGTGGAGGGCAAATGGTCCCAGTTTCAACAACGGGAAGAATACCACCCCCATCACCGCCCAACCCAACACGCCGAATGCCACG
>CADEDX010000055.1 GCA_902826195.1 uncultured Bradyrhizobium sp.
CGGCAGCTGCAGTTCGTCGCTCACGCGGCTGCCTCCGCGATCAGGGCGTCGAGCCGGCCGGAGATGTAGGTGAGATCCTCCTCGTCCTTCAGCGCCAAGCCGATCGAGCGCTTGAAGGCGTCGGGCCAACGCGCGCCACGCTCGTGCAGCAGCGTGGTGGCCTCTGCCCAGTCCACCGCTTCCGCGATCCCCGGCGCCTTGCTCAACGGCTCGCGCCGCAGCTTTCCGACCGCGGCGACGACGGCGCGCGCGGTCGATTCGGCGACGCTCGACGCCCGCATCATCACGATGCGCGCCTCGCGCTCGGCGGTGGGATAGTCGATCCAGTGATAGACACAACGACGTCGCAGCGCTTCGTGCAGGTCGCGGGTGCGGTTCGAGGTCAGAACGACGACAGGACGTTCGGTGGCGCGGATCGTGCCGCGCTCGGGAATCGAAATCTGGAAGTCGGAGAGGAATTCGAGCAAAAACGCCTCGAACTCCTGGTCGGCGCGATCGATTTCGTCGATCAAGAGAACGGTGGAGTCGGGCGCACGGAGTGACGCGAGCATCGGCCGCTCGATCAGGAACGTCTCGCCATAGATGTCGATGCTCTCCTCGCCGGCCTGCCGGATCGCGAGCATCTGGCGCGGGTAGTTCCACTCGTAGAGCGCGGCGGACGCGTCGATGCCCTCATAGCATTGCAGGCGGATCAGGCGGCGGCCGAGCACAGCGGCGATCGCTTTTGCCGCTTCGGTCTTGCCGACACCCGGCGCGCCTTCCAGTAGCAGCGGCTTGCCGAGCGCGAGGGCGAGATAGGCCGCGGTCGCGAGGCCGTCGTCGGCGAGGTAATACGCCGTCCGCAGCGCTCGTTCGAGCGCCTCGGGGCTGTCGATGCCGACGATGTTGCCGCGAACCGCCATGTTCAGCGCCGCGCCTGCGGCCGCGCACCGCCCTGCGCCTTGATCGCGCGCAGTACTTTCTCCGGCGTGATCGGCAATTCATCCATCCGCACGCCGACCGCGTTGAAGATCGCGTTGGCGACCGCGGGCAGCACCGGATTGGCGCACATCTCGCCGGGGCCCTTGGCGCCGAACGGTCCGTCCGCCGCGGGACGTTCCAGCACGGCAATATCATGCGGGCAGATGTCGCCGGGGCCGGGCATCAGATACTCGACGAAGTCGCGCGGGCCGTGCGATGGATCGGGATAATAAGGCTCGGGCGTTTCGAACAATGCGTGGCTGACCCCCATCCATGCGCCGCCGACGAGTTGCTGCTCGACGAGGCGGGGATTGAGCGCGCGGCCGAGCTCATACGCGCTGTCCATCCGCACCATTGCGACTTCGCCGGTCTCGTCGTCGACCTCGACCTCGGCGACCAGGCAGGCGTGGGCATAACAAGTTGCCGGCGACATCTCGCCGGTCTCGGGATTGACCTCAGACAACGGCACCAGAAAAATGCCGCGTCCCGAAATCGTCTTGCCCTGCTTGAACTGCGCGGCGATAGCGACCTCCTTGGTGGAGATCGAGCGGTGCGGCGCGCCCTTGACGTGGATGTTGCCGCGCCCGTCGGTGTCGAGATCGGCGGCGTTGACCTCCAACTCCTCGGCAGCGGCCTCCATCATGACGCCGCGCGCCTCCTTGGCCGCCGCCATCACCGCATTGCCGACGCGATGCGTGCCGCGCGAGGCGAACGAGCCCATGCAGTGCGGGCCGGTGTCGGAGTCCGCCGTGTCGACATAGACGTCCTCGACCGGCACGCCGAGCGTCTCCGCGCAGATCTGCCGCGTCACGGATTTCATGCCCTGGCCGAGATCGATCGACGACAGCGCCACGGTGAACTTGCCGCTGGGGTTGGAATGCACCAGCGCCTGGCTGGGATCGCCGCCGAGGTTCATGCCGATGGGATAGTTGATCGACGCGATGCCGCGTCCGCGATGCCTGGCCATGGTCAGCGCCTCCTGGTGCCGAAGACGGAAGAGAAACGGGTGGCGCCATGCGACGGCGAGGGAGCCTGCGGCCGCGGGGGCGGCGTCGGCGTGGGAGAAGGAGGCGGCTGGGTTGCCACTGGCGGCGCACGATCATAGGTGGTTCGCTGCTGTGAAGTCGCGGCGCGTTGCGGAGCCGGTTCGCGCGGCGTCGGCGAGATCGTCGCCCGGCTGCCGCCGCCATCCGTGCGCGACGACATCCGCTTGGCCTCCTCGCGAAGCGGCCACTTGGCCTTTTCGGCGGCAACCTGCACGCATTCGATCAGCGCGGTGTTCTTCGCCTCGCGCCGGTGTGCCTTCATGTCGCCGTCACGATAGGCGTTGAGAATCCGGAACTCCATCGGGTCGATGCCGACCAGATGTGCGAGCTTGTCCATCTGGCATTCGAGTGCAAAATCCATCGCCGTGACGCCGAAGCCGCGCATTGCGGTCGCTGGCGTCCGGTTGGTGTACACGCAATAGATATCGCCATAGACGTTGGGGATCGTATAGGGACCGGGCAGGTGCGCCGCGCATTTGACGACGGCGTAACTTGAAAGCCGAGTATAGGCGCCACTGTCGAAATAGGCGCGGATCTTGCGCGCGACGATGCGCCCGTCGCGCATCACGCCGTCCTTGATGTAGATTCGCTCAGCGCCGCGCGGCGAGCCGAACTGCATCTCTTCCTCGCGGCCGAGCTGATAGCGCACCGGACGCCCGGTCAGCATCGCGCCGAGAATGGCGAGCGGCTCGGTCAGCGTGTCCACCTTGCCGCCAAAGCCGCCGCCGACCGTGCCGCCGATGAAATGGAAGGTGTTGGACGGAACGTCCAAAATCTTTGCGCAGGTATCGAGCGAGAAGAACAGCGCCTGCGTCGAGGTGTAGACGACATAGCGGCCGTTGGTGTCGGGCGCCGCGATCGAGCCGTTGGTTTCGGTCGGCGCGTGCTCGATCGGCGACATCTGGTAGCGCTGTTCAAGAACATGATCGGCCTCGGCGAAGCCGCGCTCGACGTCACCGAAGCGAAGTTTCTGGTGGTCATAGACGTCATGATAGACGAACGTATTCTTGGGGTAGGTCTCGTTGACGACGGGCGCGCCCGGCTTGAGCGCTTCCTCGACATCGAACACCGCCGGCAGCGGCTCATAATCGACCCGCACCTTGGCCATCGCCTCGAACGCTTCCCGCGGGCTGTCGGCGACGATGGCGACGACCGGCTCGCCCTTGTAGCGCACCTTGTCGACGGCCAGCGACGGCTCGTCGTCCTTGCCGAAATTGATCAGGCTGAGCAGCGTGTTGAGATTGACCGGCACGTCGGCGCCGCGAATGATTCTGCGGACGCCCGGTGCGCGTTCGGCTGCCGTGGTGTCGATGCGGCGCAGGCGGGCGTGGGCGTGCGGGCTGCGCAATACCTTCAGATGCAGCATGCCTTGAAGTTTATGATCGTCGAAATAGGTCGTGGTGCCCGTGACATGGCCGAGCATGTCCTGGCGCTGGGTGCCCTTGCCGATCTCCTTCAAATTGTCGTCGCGCTCGTCGGCAAAAATGTCCTTGCGCAGTTCCAGCATGGTCGTTTCCTTCAGGCTCGGGCGCGGCCGCCCGAAGCGGCGGCGAGGACGGCGTTGATGATCGGCTCGTAGCCGGTGCAGCGGCAGATGTTGCCTGAGATCGCCTCGACGACTTCCGCACGGGTCGGCGAAGGATTACGGTCGAGCAGCGCCTTGGCCGCCATCAGCATGCCCGGCGTGCAGTAGCCGCACTGCGCTGCGAACTGCTCCATGAAGGCGCGCTGCAGTGGATGCAGGTTCGGCCCGTCCTTCAGCCCGTCGAGCGTCTGGATCGAGCGGCCGTTGGCGGCTTCCGCCAGCGTCAGGCAGGACAAATGAAGTTCGCCGTCGATCAGCACGCTGCAGGCGCCGCAGCCGCCCTGGCCGCAGCCGAATTTCGGCGTCATGTCGCCGATGCCTTCGCGCAGCGCCACCAGCAGATTGACGCCGCCATCGACAAACAGCGCAACGTCGCGGCCGTTGTGACGAAACTGGAGCGGGGTTTTTGTCATGAGGCTTACTCCAGGCCGGACAGCAAACGGCGCAGATGAACGCCGACGATCTCGCGGCGATACCAGCCGCTGCCGAGCGCGTTGTCGGCGGGCGATACGCCTTCGGCGGCGACCGCCGCGGCGGCATTGATCGCCGCCTCGTCGAGCGCGCGTCCTTCCAGGGCGCGTTCGGCGGCCCGCGCGCGGATCTGCATCGCGGCCATCGAACCGAGCGCAATGCGCGCGCCGGTGATGCGGCCACCGCTGACCGGCAGATGCGCCGCCAGCGTGATCACCGACCCCCCCTTCGGCTTGATCCGGGCAATCTTCCGATAGCGGAAAGCCTCGGCGCTCGCGGGTCGCTGGCAGGCGACGGCGAGCACGAGCGCGCCGCTCTGCCGTTCGCGCGATTGCAGAAATTCCTCGATCGGCAAATCGCGCGCACCGAGCCCGCCCTGAACGGAGACGGTCGCGTCGAGCGCCAGCAGCGCGACGGTGAAGTCGCCATACGGATTGGGCGCGAACAGATTACCGCCGACGGTACCCATGTTGCGCACCGCCGGCCCGCCGATCGATCGCGCTGGTGCATGCAGGAAGGCCAGCTCGCGCTCGGCCAGGATTTTCGCAAATGTAACGCCGGCACCGATCGTGATCCGCGAACTCGTCACGTCGATGCGGGCGAGCGCCTGGTCGGTCGCGCGCACCACCGTCGAGATCGCGATGTCGCCCTCGTTGAGCGCGCGCATGATCAGCGTGCCGCCGCCGAGATAGCGCGCCCCGCGCTCGGACGACAGCGCCGATGCCGCTTCACTCGCACTTCCAAACGTCTTCACCGTGACGGGCATGTTGCCTCCGCTTTCATGCGGCCACCTTCAGATGCCGGCGAATCGCATCGAAGCCGGCTTGATAGATCTGTTCCGAAACCATCTGCATGAGCTGCGCGGCATCCGCGGGCTGCGTCGTGAAGCGGGATTCCCAGTGCCAGAAGGTGCGGTCGCCGTCGGTGACCGGCAGCAGGCGGACATGGGCGACATAGTTGAACATCGGGATCGGCGTATCGAGCAGGCAGTAGCTGAACGTCTGTTCGAGGTCCGACAGCGCCAGCAATTGCTCACGCAGTTCCGAACCGTCCTGCAGCCGAAAACGCCTGACGCAGCCGATCTTGTCGGAGGATTGCGCGCGCTCGATGGTGCTGGTGGCGACCGCGGGGTGCCAGCGGTCATGGCCGTTGAAATCGCGCAGCACGTTCCAGACCGCGCCGGTCGGCGCGTCGAGCACGGTGCTTTTCACGATATGCGGCACGCTAGCCTCCAAACGCGCGTTTGAGCGCGTCAAAGCCGCCCTGGAACACGCCGCCGCCGATATTGCTGACGAGTTCGTTCTCGCGTTCGGGCGCACAGTCGAATTCGGCGGTCCATTCCATGAACGTCTGGTCGCCGTCGGTCACCGGCGTCAGCCGCAGGGTGGCGACGTAGTTCTCCACCCCCATCGGCGACTCCAGAATGGAGTAGGTGCAGAACATGTCGTAGTCGGAGAGCCCGAGCAGCTTTTCACGAATGCGGTCGCCATTGCGCAGGCGAAAATCCCGCACGCATCCGATCTTGTCCGCGGGCTCGCCGCCCTCGATGCGGCTCTCCGCGATGGCGGGATGCCAGTTCGGCAAACCGTTGAAGTCGCGCACGCGCGCCCAGACGCGATCGTTGCGGGCGTTGACGACGGTGGAAACGTAGACCCGGGCCATGGCGTGCTCTTAACCTTTCTTGCGCGGTCCGCGTTCGGGAGCGGGCTCCCCGGCGGCTTCAGGGGCAGGCGGCGTGTCGGGCCCGGCCTGGCCGCTCTTGCGTGTCGATTCCTTGATGCCCTGCATGTCGCGGGCCTCGCGAATCAGGCCGGGCATCTTGGCGAGGCTGCCGCCTTCGACACCGATATCGGCGAGGATCGAATCGATCAGCGGCGCCTGCACCCGGTAGCGCAGCGCGGAGTCGATCACTTCGTCGGTCGGGCTGCGACCGCCGCTACCACCGGCGCCGGCGCCATTGAGGCCGTCGACACTGAGAATTCGAATCCCCTCGATCTTCTCCATCGGCTTGACGCTCTCGCGTACGATGCCCTCGATGCGGTCGAGCAGCTTGCGGCGGAACAGCGAGTAGCGCGCCTGGTCGGTGAGCACGTTCTCGGCTTCGTTGAGCAGCCGCTGCGCCTCGGCCTCGACGGCGGCGCGCACGCGCTCGGCGTCGGCCGCGATCTTGGTCTCCTCGGCCCGCTTCTCTGCCAGCAGCACCTCGATGGTCTTCTGGCGTTTTGCAATTTCGCTATCGCGGGCGGTGACGACGCGTTCGGCGGCCTGCGTCGCCCCCACGCGCGCATCCTCGGCGGCCACCTTGGCGGCAGATTCCTCCAGCGATTTCTGATAGAGCGCGATCGCCTTCTCCATCAGCGCCGTCTCGACTTCCTTCTCGCGATTGACCTCCAGCTTGCGCAAATCGCGCTCGCGGCCGACGCGGGCTTCGTCGAGACCGCGGTCGGAAGCGATGCGTGCCCGCTCGACTTCCTCGCGGGAGGCAATCTCGGCTTCCTGCAAAGCCTGGACGCGGGCGACTTCGAGCTGCTCGATGGCGCGGCGGCGGGCCAGCCTAGCAGCTTCGAGCGCCTGTTCGCGCGAGACATCCGTGGTCTCGACTTCCTTGCGCGCGATGATTTCCGCCTGCTTGACCTGGCGGTCGGCATCGATGCGCTCGGAGCGCTTGGCGGCGAGCGCGATCACGCGCTCCTCGTCGGCGATCTCGACCGCCTTCTTCTGGTCGATATTGAGCACCTCGCGGGTTTTTGACGAGGTGATGCGCTCGGCCTCCAGCGCCAGTTCGACCTCGACGCGCCGCCGTTCGATCGCGTCGCGGCGCTTGAGTTCGGCGGCCTCGATCGCTTCGGTGCGATCGATCTCGAGGCCTCTCGTTTCCTTCTCCGCCCGGATGCGCTGGGCAGCGATCACCTTCTCCTGGGCGATGCGCGCAGCCTCGATGGCTTCGCGCGAGGCGATGTCGGCCTCCTCGATCGTGCGGTTGCGCGCGATTTCGAGCGAGCGGAGGCGCTCCTCCTGGGCGATCCGCGAGGCTTCGGTCGACTCGCGTGCGCTGATCCCGGCAACTTCCAGCGCCTGATTGCGCTCGATTTCGAGCTTGCGGGTGGCGTGCTCGGAGCCAATGCGTTCGGCGGCCAGCGTCCGCTCGCGCGCAATCCGTGCGGCTTCCACCGCCTTTTGCGCCTCGATCTCGGCTTCCTGGATGGTGCGGACCTGCGCAATTTCCAGCGACCGCGTGCGCTCGTCGGAGGCGATGCGCTCGACGTTGACGATCGTGGTCTGGGCGATCCGGGCCTTTTCGGTCGCCTCGCGCGCCGCGATCTCGGCCTCTTCGACCGCGCGGGTGCGTTCGATTTCGCGCCTTCTTGTTTCCTCCTCGTTGGCGATCCGTGCATCGGTGATGGAACGATCCTGCTGGATGCGCGCCCTTTCGACCGCCTCCCGCGCCGTGATCTCGGCTTCTTCTATGGTCCGGGTACGCTCGATGTCGCGCTGTCGGACCTCGCGCTCCGAGGCGATCCGCGCGGTGTCAACCGCGCGCTGGTTTGCGATCTTGGCCTTTTCGATTTCCTCGCGCGCCAGCAGTTCCTTCTCTTCCACGGCGCGGGTGCGCTCGATCTCGCGGTGGCGCGTTTCGCGTTCGGAGGATATCCGGGCCTCGGCAATCGCCTGCTCGTTGGCGATGCGGGCCTTCTCGATCGCTTCGCGGGCGGATATCTGCGCCTGTTCGGCCTCGGTCTCGCGCAGGGCGCGCTCGCGCGCCACTTCCGTGCGCTGCAGCGCGCGGCGCATCTCGATGTCGCGTTCCTGGTCGAGGCGGGCGGTCTCGCTCTCGCGTTCGATCTCCAACGCCTGGCGTTCGGCTTCCAGGTTGCGGGTGCGGATCTTGATCATCGAATCCTGTTCGATGTCGTTGCGCAGCTTGCGCCTGGCCTCGATGTCCTCCATCAGGCGGGTCAGGCCTTCGGCGTCGAACCGGTTCGACGGGTTGAAAAATTCGAGGTCGGTCTGGTCGAGATCGGTGATGGCGACCGACTCCAGCTCGAGTCCGTTCTGCGCCAGCGCTTCGGCGGCGGCGGCCTTGAGCCGCGTGACGTATTCGCCGCGCTGCTCGTGCATCTGCTCCATGGTCATTTCGGCGGCCACCGAGCGTATCGCGGAGACGAACTTGCCGGAGAGCAGGGCGTGCAGTTGCTCGGGCTCCAGCGTGCGCCGTCCGAGCGTGGCGGCGGCAATCGCGACCGCCTCGCGCGTCGGCTGCACGCGGACGTAAAAGTCCGCCTCGATATCGATCCGCATGCGGTCGCGGGTGATCACCGCGTCATGTTTGGCGCGCACGATGCCCATCGGCAGCACGTTCATGTTGACCGGCGTGTAGTCGTGGATGAACGGCAGCACGAAGGCGCCGCCGTTGATCACGACGCGTTCGCCGAGCAGACCCGTTCGCACAAAGGACACTTCCTTCGACGAACGATGGTAGAGCCAGTTCACGATGTAGACGACGATGGCGATCACGACGATCGCTGCGATCAGCCAGAGGATCAATTCGCCAACCAGAGTCCCCGACATCTCTTCCTCCCTTCGCTCCCGGCGCTACGGCGCGCCGATCGCCTTGAATTTACGAACCTGTTCCGTCAGCGCCCGCTCCACCGGCAGGCGCTCCATCGAGGAGGCGCCGTAAAAGCCGTGGCACTTGCGTGTGTGCTTCATAATGAAGTCGGCGTCGTCGGGCTCGGCGATCGGCCCGCCATGGGCCAGCACCAGAATGTCTGGATTGACGCTGAGCGCCGCCGAGGCCCAGGTGTCGATCCGTTCCGGACAGTCTTCGAGCTTTGGCGCGGTATGCGCGCCGATCGCGCCGCCGGTGGTGAGGCCGAGATGGCAGACGATGATGTCGGCACCCGCGATCGCCATCGCCGCGGCTTCGCTCTCGCTGAACACGTAAGGGGTCGTCAGCATGTCCTTGTCACGCGCCTTGGCGATCATGTCGATCTCCAGCGCGTAGGACATTCCGGTCTCTTCGAGATTGGCGCGGAAGACGCCGTCGATCAGGCCTACGGTCGGAAAGTTCTGCACGCCGGCAAATCCCAGCGCTTTCAACTGGTCGAGGAAGAGATCCATGTCACGGAACGGATCGGTGCCGTTGACGCCGGCCAGCACCGGCGTCTTCGTGACGACAGGCAGCACTTCGCCGGCCATTTCCACGACGATCGCGTTGGCATCGCCATAGGGCATCATGCCGGCCAGCGAGCCGCGCCCGGCCATGCGGTAGCGGCCGGAATTGTAGATCACGATCAAATCAACGCCGCCGGCTTCCTCGCATTTGGCGGATAATCCGGTGCCGGCGCCGCCGCCGACGATCGGCTCGCCCCTGGCGGCCATGGCGCGGAACTTCGTCAGGATGGCTGAACGTTCGAATTTTGCCATGGTCACCTCGCGACTTTCCGACGGGTCCCCGGGCGTCCGGCCAGCGGGCGGAGCGCGGTGACGATGGCGGATGCAAATTCGGGGTCGTTGATGTGGCGCTTGATGCGGATGAGCTGGCGATTGCCGGTCTGACGCACGCTGCGCTCCAGCGCGGTAAACAGCGCCGCATCGGCTTCGGGATCCCAGAACGGCTGGCCCGGCGTATCGAGCGCGGAGACGCCGCCTTCCGGCAAAAAGAAACGCACCGGCCCATCCATCCGGTTGAGTTTTTCGCCGATCCAGCGCCCGATGCGCTCGTTCTCTTCCGGCGTGGTGCGCATCAAGGTCACCTGCGGATTGTGAACGTGGAATTTGCGCTGGCGGTAGCGCTCGGGGATGGTGTCGGGCGCACCGAAATTGACCATGTCGAGCGCGCCGGTGGAGCCGATGAAGGGCAGGCGCGTGCGGATAACAGCGCCGAAGCGGTCCTCGGTCGCCGGAAATACGCCGCCCATCAGGAGATCGCAGACTTCCGTCGTCGTGAGATCGATGACCGCGGCGAGCATGCCGGAATCGACCAGCTTTTCCATCGATCGGCCGCCGACGCCGGTGGCATGGAAGATCAGACATTCGAAAACGTTGCGCAGCTCGGCCGCGATCTTCTGCACGGCCGGCGTCGTCACGCCGAACATGGTGATGCCGACCGCCGGCAGATCGGCCGGCACGTTGAGTTCAGGCTTGGCCTGATGGTCCAGGCGCGCCTTCACCATGCCGGCGATGGCGTTGGCGCCGTTGGCGAGCACGGCGCGCGAGATCGAGTTGAGGCCCTGCACGTCGGTGACCGAATACATCATCGTGATATCGGCAGGGCCGACATACGGGCCGACGTCTCCCGACGCGACCGACGAGACGATGAGCTTGGGCACGCCGACGGGAAGGGCGCGCATCGCGGGCGCGACCAGCGAGGCGCCGCCGGAGCCGCCGGCGGAGATGATGCCGGCGACATTGGCCTGGCGGCGGAGCCAGTTGGCAAAGGCGTCGGCCATCGCCGTCACCGAGGCGCCGCGGTCGGAGCCAAACACGCTCGAGCCGCCGCGGCCATGGTTTAGCGCGATTTCCTGCGCGGAGACGTCGCAGGTCGAGAGTTTTCCGCTGGTGGAAACGTCGACCAGCCGCGTCCGCAGGCCCTGTCCGGCGATCACGTCGCGGATGAAGCGCAGTTCCTCGCCCTTGGTATCGAGCGTGCCGGCGACGAGAACGACCGGTGGCCCTGACGCGCTTTGCACAGAAGCGCCGGCTGGGCGCTTTTGCCGAGCGGCGTCTTCGATCCGCGTCACGCCCGTCGACAGCGTACGCGCGGCGGCCTCGATGCGGGCGGTCGGCACCGGCTGCGACCAGCGCGTTGGCAGTGTGGGATTGGAGATGTAGATCCGGACGGGCGCGCTGCTCGGCGCGCGCGGCGGTACGGGACGCGCTTCGGCGCTCGCGTCGGCGGCGTCGATATCCGCTTCCGGCTCGGCATGAACGCCGACGACCCCCACACCCAGCAGGCGCTGCTGCAGTTCGCGGTCGGCGGAAAGCCGCGCGGAGTCGATGATTCGGTTGATCCGGCCGTTGACCATAATCGCGACGTTCTTTGAAATCGCGGTGGCGACGCCGATGTTCTGCTCGATCACCAGTACCGACATCTCGCCGTCTTCACCGAGGCGCACCAGCATCTCCTCGACCTGGGCGACGATGACCGGCGCCAGCCCTTCGGTCGGCTCGTCCATGATGAGCAGATGCGGGTTGGTCAGCAGCGCGCGCGAGATCGCCAGCATCTGCTGTTCGCCGCCCGATAATTGCCCGCCGCCATGATCCTTGCGCTCGGCGAGGCGGGGAAACGTCTCGTAGATGCGGTCGATGGTCCAGGCGCCGCGCCGCATCCCGGCGGCCAGACTCAAATGCTCGGCAACGCTGAGCGAGCGCCATAGCCGCCGCCCTTGCGGAACATAGCCGACGCCGGCCTTGGCGATCCGCGCCGGGCTGAGGCGGGTGATATCTTCGCCGCGCACGCGCACCGAGCCGCCGCTCGCCCGCAACAGGCCCATGATGGTCTTGCACAGCGTGGTCTTGCCCATGCCGTTGCGCCCGACCACCGAGAACACGCCGGACTCCAGCGTGAGGTCGACGCCCTGCAACGCGTGCGAATGGCCGTAATAGACGTCGAGGCCTCTAACTTCGAGCGCCGGCGCGGCGCGGCGGACCTCAGCCATGGCCGGCCCCCAGATACAATTCCTGCACCTCGGGGTCGGCTTCGATCTCGTGCGGCAGGCCTTCCTTGAAGATGCGGCCGTTGTGCATCATCGTGACGCTTTCGACGACGCGCAGCGCCACATCCATGTCGTGCTCGATGATGATGTAGCCGATATGGGCAGGCAGCGACGTCAGGATTTCGACCAACTCGCGCCGCTCCGTGGGGGAGAGGCCCGCAGCCGGCTCGTCGAACAGGATGAAGCGCGGCGCCCCGGCGAGCGCGAGCGCGATCTCGAGCTGCCGCTGCTGGCCATGCGCCAGCTCCGCGACCAGTTGCTCCCTGACCGGCGTCAGGTGCACCGCCTGGATGAGCTGCTCCGTCGCATGCATCAGCGCGTCGTTGGTGCCCGGGCGCAGCAGCGAAAAGCGTCCGCGCGAAACGCCGCGGCAGGCGAGGTAGACATTGTCCCGCACCGTCAGGCTGGGGAACAACGCCGAAATCTGGTAGGTGCGGCGCAGGCCTCGCCTGATCCGCTCATAAGGCGGGAAGTGGGTGATGTCCTCGCCGAAGAAGCGGATCGTGCCGGAGGAGGGTGGAAAATCGCCGGTCACGCAATTGAACAGCGTGGTCTTGCCGGCGCCGTTGGAGCCGAGCACGGCGCGGCGTTCCCCCGGGCGGACGGTAATCGTAATGTCGGTCAGCGCGGCCAGCGCGCCGAACAGCCGCGTCACGCCGCGCAGCTCCAGCGCGGCGCCGGCTGCAACGGCGGAATAGCGTGGCGCGGCGCTATCTATGGCCATGACCGCCGCCTTTCATCGCCGCCTTGCGCCGCCACCGCTCCCACAGGCCGATCACGCCATCGGACGACCAGAACACGATGGCGAGAAAGCCGAGCCCGATCAGCAGCCGAAACCGGTTGCCGTCGAGCCCGAACTTGACCAGCAGGTCGAGCGCGAAGGTGCGCAGGATGACGAAGATGAACGCGCCGATATAGGGGCCGACCGGGCGGGTGATGCCGCCGACCACGGCGATGATCAGGATGTCGATGCACGCGCCGACGCTGACCGAGCCGGGCGAGATCTGCCGGTAGTTCCAGACCTGCAGCACGCCGCCGAGCGCTGCGATAAAGGACGCGAAGGCGTAGGCCGCCACGCGGTGCGCGTTGACATTGAAGCCGAGCGCCGCCATGCGGCGGGGATTGTCGCGCACGCCCTGCAGCGCCAGGCCGAACGGCGCGCGCGAGACATATTGCACGGCGAAATAGCAGAACGCCGCGACGCCCAGTGTGACATAATAATAAGGAACGTCGGAACGCCAGTCGACGCCCCAGAATTTCGGCGTGGCGATGGTGTTGATGCCGGTGTGGCCGCCGAAGATCGCCCAGTTCTGGTTGGTGAAATAGTAGAACGCCGCGCCGATCGCCAGCGTGATCATGATGGTGTAGATGCCCTCGGTGCGCACCGCGAGCGTCCCGCCAAGCGTGCCGAAGATGGTCGCCAACACCAGCGCCACCGGCGTCGCGAGCCACCACGGCCAGCCAAGGCTGATATTGGCGTTGGCGCTCAGGCCGAACACCGCGACCATGTAGGCGGCGAAGCCTGCGATGGTGAGCTGCATCAGGCTGACCATGCCGCCGTAACCCGCCAGGAACATCAGGCTGAGCGCGATGGTCCCCAAAATCAGCGTCGTGGCAAAAATCTCGATCAGGAAGAAATTGCTGGCAATGGCCGGCATGATTAGCAGAATCAACGCGACCAGCCAGACGGCCGGCTGGTTGAATTCCGGCCACGCCAGCCAACTGGTGCGCGCCGCTGCGGGCCGGCCGGTCTCCTGATGCGTGCCCTGGACCAGCGACATGTCAGCGCCTCGCCAACAGGCCCTGCGGCCGCAGCGCCAGCACCAGCACCATGATGAGGAAGGTCACCACGATCGCATAGGTCGGGATGTAGACCGAGCCCAGTTGCTCGGCGAGGCCGATGATGAGTGCGCCGAGCGCCGCACCGGGGATCGATCCCATGCCGCCGACGATGACGACGACGAGCGAGGCGAGCAGGAAGCGGGTGTCTTCGCCGGGCGAGAGCGACTGAAAGGTGCCGCCGACCACGCCCGCGACACCGGCCAGGCCCGCGCCGAGCGCGAACACGGCGACGAACACGAGCTGGATCGGCACGCCGGTCGCGGCGAGCATGTCGCGGTCGTCGACGCCGGCGCGCACCATCATGCCGACCCGGGTGCGGTTCAGCGCCAGCCACATCGCAATGCCGATCACGACGGCGGCGACGAAGATCACCAGCCGCACCATCGGGTAGCGCAAATAGACGGCTTCGCCGGAGGATTTGACCGCGGTCACCAGCGGCAGTTCGATCGGGCCGACCAGCCAGTTCGGGGTCTGGATCTGATAGAAATCGCCGCCGAACACCCACAGCATCAGGTCTGCGAACACGATCGAGAGCCCGATCGTGACCATGGTCTGGCGCAGATCCTGCCCCTCCATGCGGCGGAACACGACGATCTGCAGGACCACCCCGAGCAGCGCCACGCCGAGAAACGCGACGATGAAGCCGAGCACCCAGGAGCCGGTCCAGGTGCTGATGGCGTAGCCGATATAGCCGCCGAACAGGTAGAGCGAGCCGTGCGCCAGATTGACGTTGCGCATCAGGCCGAAGATCAGCGTGAAGCCGCTCGCCACCAGGAAGTAGAGGCTGCCGAGCGTGATGCCGTTGAAGACGGCATTGAGGAACACCCGCTTGCGGCCGATCGCCTCCTCGAGGCCGGGCGGCCACACCGCAAGGATCAGCCACAGCATCACCGCGACCGCGATCAGCAGGATCAGCGCCCATGCCGGATGGCGTTCGATGAATCGTGTCACGGTTTTGGCCCGGCCGCAGCCATGTCGTCCTCCCAGACGCTGCGGCCGTTTCGGCTCGCGTTTTCAGGGCATCCTAGCGGCGCCGCCAAGCCTGCACTTGATTGTCAGTATCTTTTCGCGCTGGTCACGCTCAGGCGCGCAAGACTTTGGCGGCGCGGCGATATTCGGTCGGCGCCATCCCGACATTGGCGGCGAAGAAGCGCGTGAAACCGCTTTGCGAGGAGAAGCCGAGATCGAAGCCGATATCGGCGATCGGCACTTCGCTCGCGACCAGCGCGTCGAGTGCCTGCTCCATGATGAGGGTATTGAGATAGAGGTTTGGCGTAACGCCGGTCTGGGTGCGGAATAGCCGGTAGAAATGCGGGCGCGACAGCCCCGACGCCCGCGCGATCGAATCCAGTTCGATCTCGGCGCCCGGACTTTCCGACATCAGCTTGATGGATTTGCGAACGCGGAAGTCGGTAATGGCGGCGGGGTTGCGCGCCTCGGCCACCGGCTCGGATTTCTGCCAGCTCTCGTCATAGCAACTGTCGATCAATTGCCGCAGTTCGCTGTCGAGGCTGGAGAGCGAGGGTGCGCCGCACACCAGCGCGGCAGATCGCCTGATATGCCGGTCGAGCGCGGCGGTGCGCTTGAAACAGGTGCGGCCGAAACGAAGACTATGGGCGCGCGCCGCATCGGGGGCGAACCATTCGGGGTTGACGTAAAGCACGAAGAAGATCGCGCCGTTGTCGACGTCGGTGGGGACAAAGTTGTGTGGTTCCCAAGGGTTGACGGCAACAATGGAGTCTTCTGAGAGCAGCCGTCGCTCGTCGCAGACGTCGATGCGTGCCGGCGTTCCACCGACATGAAAAACCAGATGCCCTTCGCGATGCGCATGCATGTTGAAGGGCCGGTTCAACTGATAGACCGTCGCGCGACCGAACCGGCCGTGGAAGACGGCCAGAGCCTTGCTCATGCCTTCCCTCCCGCGGGATGTCCTTGTCTTTTTCAATCAGCGTTCAACATCCGCCGCGAGATTGCAAGGAAAGATCAGCGGATGATGGCGTCCGGCACGGCAACGAACGGGCCCCGGCGCGTGGCCGGAGCCCGTTCGCATGTGCGAACGGTTCAGTACTTCTTGCACTCCGGAACGGTGCGGCTCGGCAGTCCGATCTTGGCGAACACGGCCGGATCGTATCCGAGCGTCTGGTTCACGTCGGGAATGACCTTCACGACCTTTGAGAACAGCGCGCCCTTGCCGTCATCCACCACTTCGGTGACGAAGTTGGTGCCGATCGCCTGGCGGTTGGAGTCGAGCTTGATCTTGCCGTTCGGCGCGTCGAGCACGATCTTGGACAGTGCTTCCCGGTACTTCGCCTGGTTGTTGCTGAGGTCGCCATTGACCTCGCGCAGCGCCAGGATCAGCGCCATGGTCGAGCCGTAATAGTTGGTGGCGAGCAGCGAGGGGCTCGGGAACCGCTTGGCCGGCGGGAAGGCATCCTGATAGGCCTTCACGAATTTCTGCCAGTTCGGATCCTCCCAGGTGTCGGCCTGGCCGCTGGCGGCGATGGTGCCGATCAGCGCGTTCTTGGCGTTGCCTTTGGCGGAGAGGATGGTCTGGTCGACCATGATCGAGCCGCCCATCAGGCGCGCCTTGCCGCCGGCCTGCTGGTACTGGTTCAGGAAGTTGACGGCATCCGCGCCGCCGAGGCCGAGATAGATCGCATCGACGTCGTCGGGCAGCGCGGCGATCACGGAGGCGAAGTCCTTGGTGCCGAGCGGCACCCATTGCCGGTTGGTGACCTGTCCGCCGGCGCCGCAGAACTCCAGCACCAGCCCGAACACCTGGGTGTAGATGAACGAATAATCGTCGCCCACCGTCGCGATCTTCCGGTATTTCTTGGTCTCATAGGCGTATTTGCCCAGCCCCACCTGCCACTGCGCGCCGTCCATGTTGTAGCGGAAGAAGTTCGGCGCCGGATCGACATAGGTGGTCTCCTGGGCGCCGGAAGCCGCGTTGATGAAGGTCAGTTCGGGCTTCGTCTTGGCAAAGTTCTTCACTGCGATGCCTTCGTCGCCGGACAGCGGCGACAGCAGGATCTGCACCTTGTCCTGCTCGATCAGTTTGCGCACGGCGCGCACCGCCGAATCCGGTGTGGCGTCGGTCGAGGCGATGATGAACTCGATTTCCTTGTCGCCGACCTTCTTGCCGAGCACGTTGATCGCCGTCTGGTGGCCGCGTATTCCGTCCTCGCCGAGCACTGTATATGTGCCTTCGAGGGTCGCGGTGACGCCGACCTTGATCTTCTCCTGAGCCAAGGCGGCGCCGGAAAGCAACAGGCTGCCTAGTGCGACTGCTCCCGCACAGCTTTTAAACATCGCACCCCTCCCTTGTATCTTCGGTTATTAGGTCGTCCAAATCGCCAAGACTGCATCCGGCTGCGCAGCCGGATGCAGTGCGACGACAGGGATCGCCGGTGCGAAAGCTAACCGATGATCGCGGCACTGCACGCGTCTTCACCCGTTGCAACTTGACCGGTAGTCTCATTTTGAATGTTGCGCCGCGACGAAGTTCGCGATGAGATTTGCGACGATGTGAAGCAGACGCGAAGCCATCATCATGATCGATCTGCAAAATACGAAACGCATGATGACTCCGATCGACCTTGGGTCGAGCTTCGTGCGCCCATGGATTATTCTGACAGCAATGCTGACCTGGTTCATCGGCGGTGTGCCGGCGGCAGCCGACGATCTCTACAGCACCAGGGTCACCGTGACTGGGCAGGGCGAGGCAAACCGCATGACCGGCTTTGCTGCAGTTCTGGAGGACGTCCTCATCAAGGCATCCGGCGCCGAGACACTCAACGGCGACCGGCGACTGGCCGCGTATAAGTCCAAGGCAAAGGATCTCGTCAAATTATTCAGCTATCGCGATCAGTTCTTTGGCAAACCCATTCGCGAAGAGCAGGGTACCCGCGACCGGCCCTTCGATCTCACCGTGGATTTCGAAGCAGGCAGGATCGACGCCATCCTCAAGACCCTTGGCGAGAAACCATGGCTGTCGCATCGTCCACGTCTCGCCGTCTTTGTTGCGATGGAGCAGGGCGCGAAGAATTACGTCGTGACGGCGGATGGCAGCCAGTCCGACCTGCAGCGCGACGCGTTGCCATCAGCGGCGGACATGCGCGGCATGGAGGTCGTGCTGCCTGGCGAAATCGAACGTCACGGGCGAGGCGCTCAGGTCGCCGTCGCCCCCGGTGCTGAGGCAGATCGCAAACGAACTGGGCGGCGAAGTCGTTCTGGTCGGGCGCTTGGTCTGGGATGACCGGGAGCTTGGTTGGGCCACGCAGTGGCAGATGGCGTGGCGCGGCCAGACCCACCGCTGGCAACTGCGCGGCTTCACCTTCGACGAGACTTTTCGGCGCGGCATCGGCGGCGCGGCGCAGATTCTTTCACGCAACGGCGATCCGGTGGCCCGAGCGTCGTCGGCGGCCGCCAGGAAGCTTATAGCCTGCGAGAAATCTGTCGCCGATCGCGACCATCGTTCCGGTCGCAAGGTGCGATGGCTTGATCGTCCCGGCTGCGGCCTTCAGGCGCGGCCTAGCTGTACGTCGCGATCGACTGCGATCCAGGTCGCCCGTGCCAAGGCCATCAACTTTCCGTTTTCGCCGTGGACTGCGGCTTCGCCGACGCGTTTGCGGCCGTCGCGGCCGGCCTCCCAGGCCGTGATGACGCAGCGCTCTCCCGGACGCGGCCGTGTCTCTATCCGTGCCGACATCCGGCCGAGCAGGATCGGCGCGCGGTCGAAGCGGCCGCTCTCGCGGTCATGAGAGGAAGCATAGCCCGTGGGACAATCGAGGGCCGCCCAAAGAATTTCGGGCGCAACCAGTCCGTCTTCCGCCGCCAAGGTCGGATTCGGCGTCCAGGCTGCCGCGAATACGGCCGAAGCGTTGGGCGGTTGGCGTGCCAGCAGTCCCGGAAAAATACGAAGGCCGTCGCCGTGCGCCCGCGCCGGACCGCACACGAAACAGGTCGGCAGCGGATGCTCATGCGGCTTGATCGGTGTCGCCAATTCGGCCGCACAGGCTTCGTCGAAGCTTGCCCGCTCAAGGCGCGCGAGTTCGACGCTGGCCGGTCGGGCGGTGGCGACGACCGTGGCGTCATTACGAAGCTCCCATGCCGTGCCGTCCGTCGCGACGGCATCGAGCCGCCTGTCCAGCGGAGGCGGCGCGCGTAACGTAACCTCCACACCGCCCTGAATGTGGGCGGCCAGCCGGCCGCAGACGTATCCGCCATTTCCGGAGTTCGGCGGACCGCAGTAGCGCTTGTCGATGATGATCGATGGCATGAGTTCTCTCCTCGTTCGCCGTCGTCGGCGTGCGCGCTATCTTGCCGTGAGGTCAATTTTCCCAAAACCGTCCGGTAGCGATCGAGCTCGACCGGCCCCGACTACTATCATCGAACCGTCCCCTGCGCGTCCCCGGGCTCTAGTACCGGCTATCGTAGATATGTGAGTCGCTCGCTGCCCATGCTTCGAGACGCTCGCTTCGCTCGCTCCTCAGCATGAGGTTGTTGTGTTTCAACAAGTTTGACCTCATCCTGAGAAGGCCGCTAAGCGGCCGTCTCGAAGGATGGCCGCTATACCGATCTGTGATTTCGGTTACTAGCCGCGGTCCGTGAGCACATCATCGCTTCAACTCTCGCAGCAATTTCCGCGCGTCAGCCAGCAGCGCCTCGATCCGCTTCCGTCTGTTGATGGCCCTTCGGGTGAACCGGCCATGCTTGCGCGCGTTCCGGTTTCGTCTCGGCGCCCCGGAGTTCGGCGCGCCGCCGTGCATGTGGCATCGCCGTTTGCCGCGCACCGCCGGCGAGCGGCACGATCCGCCGCAGCGGGTTTTGGCGCCGCAACGTGGGCTCGCCAGCATCGCGTCGGTATGGCGGAGGTGATCGCTCACGCCTGCGTTTCCGGCTTTGCCTCCACACGCGCGGGCCCGCATGCGCGGGCCGGCTTCGCCCGGCGTTTCCTCGTCCGCTTGGCCTGAGGTATCTCCGAGACGATCACGCTCGCATGCTGCGTGACGTTGCCGACGATGGCCTTGCCGCCGTCCTGAACCGAAACGTTCTGCACGGTGATGGCCGGCTCGTCATTGTTGCGGTAGCGGCTCAGCGCATCGATCTGGGCCGGAAAGATGCGGGCGAGTTTGCCCAGCGCACGCGCGGCGCTGTCCTGGCGGGCGACGTCTCCGGCATTGGCGAGATGATAGGTGCATCGCATCGCCATCACATGCACCGACACCATCTGCGCCACCAGCATGGCCTCGATGGAATCCCGCGGGCGGCTGCTTCGCACCATCGAGATCATGAAAGCGAGATTGATCGCGTCGGGCTTCTGCCCCTTCGAACTCGCCCGCGCCAATTGCCTGAGAAGGCCATGCATCGCATCGCGATCGACGGCTCCCAAGGCGTCGGCCATGAGCCGGTCGCCGAGTTCGGGGTGCGGATGGTCGATGGACAGGGTAGAATGT
>CADEDX010000056.1:0-3385 GCA_902826195.1 uncultured Bradyrhizobium sp.
TGGCCAGACCAAGGCGTGATCAGAGCTTCATCGTGGCTGATTGGCCACAAGTGAGATCGGGTCGGTGCTCGCCGCGTGCCCCCCCGGCGGGTCGCAATCGGCCCCTGCGGGTGTGGCGATTATTCGCTATTTGCCGTCACACGCCCCGGCGTGCCGGCTTGGTCTTTCCTTTCAAGCCGCGCGTCAGCTTCCCCTTCAATTCTAAAACCTTCTGGACTTTCGATCCCAGGTTGAGAAGCTGCACCAGGCTCTTGTTGTCGAGGCGCTCCACATCGGCAAACCAACTGGTCAGGAGCTCGATGAGTTCGTGCATTTCCTGCATCCGCCGGCGCATGCGTCGATCCCCCGCCGCGATCTGCCTCAGCATGTCGGTTATAATGACTAGACGAGACATGGAGGGTCGTCGCGTGAATCGCTCGCGTTGACGATAACGCCGGGCGACGAGCTACGCCGACCGTGCCACCGGTTTGCGCCCTTGCGGCAGGCTCATGCGGTTGCTTGCCTGCGGATCCGAGGCGGAAAAAGATTGCAGTGGTTTTAGTCGGGTCCAGTTCCGGATCTGGAAATCAGGTGAGTCGGATACGACTTCGGCGGAGCAGAGCTCGCAAGCGTGTGCGCCGCGAACGCCGTTTGCAACCTTGATTTGAACCGCACGATATACGGCTCCGCACGATTGGCATCCGAAATAGACTTTGGTTCCCGTAGTTTCCGGCTGCATTTTCTCTTTCCGGAACATCGCGCCGACCTACGACGGGTCGCCGAGGGCGTCGCCAATTATGTACATTCAGCCAGGATTGGCCGCCTGTTGATGCGCTAAAGGACGCGCGCAAGCTCCGCGAAGTAAGAAGCCTGCATCCAATGATGACAATCATCTAGCGGCGCTGCGCTCAAGGGGGTACCCTCCCATTTTGGGAGGGGTTGGTTGTGCGAAACCGGAGAGTTGCGTGAATTCAGAAAATCAGGTCGGGGATGATCTTATTCGCACTGTTTCGCGGCACACTCTCTCGTACGTGCTTTGTTCGATAAGTGAGCTATTCCGCCACTATGAGTTTGATCCTGTTGATCTTCTGATCATCCATGCGGTGTTGAATGCAAACGTGTTGAACGTGATGAAGGATCCGGTTTTGGATCGTCAGTTCGGAAGCGTTCATGCGGTTGAGCCCGACGTGGTCAAGCTCGGAGTTTCCCGCGGGTCCCTCGTGAGATTTCTCAATTTGCCAATGGAAACAATCCGTCGGCGTGCCAACCGCTTGATCAAGCAGGGCGTTCTTGAGGAAAGGCAGGATGGCCTTATCGTTTCGAAGGGCAATCAATTCCGGTTCGGTAACAACCACGAACTTCAGCGCAAGAACATCGTTTTTGTAAGAAAGCTTTTGAGAGATTTGGCCCGGGTCGGCGTGCACAGCGCGGACGACCTGTCGGGCCTTGATCGTGAGGATCCGGAACCGCGTCCAGACCACTAGTGCTCCTTCGCCGCGCTCGATCCCTTGTGTTACGTTCAGCCTTGGCTTGGCTGAGCGGCACATAACGCAGTGCGTCAAGCGCTACGCCGACCGTGCCACCGGCTTGCGCCGGCGCGGCCGGTCGACCGCGCCGCGTCGCCGCCATGCCGGTCCGCCAGCAGCATCGGGCGGATATCTGCCGCCGGCTTCGGCGGGCTGAACAGGTAGCCCTGCATTTCCGAACAGCCGAGTTCGCGCAGCAGGTCGCGCTGCTCTGCGGTCTCGACGCCTTCGGCGGTCGTGGTCATGTGGCGGTCGGCGGCGATGTTGACCACCGCCTGCACGATGCAGGAAGAGCCTTCGGGTTCGGCGATATCGGTGATGAAGCAGCGGTCGATCTTGATCTTGTCGAACGGGAAGCGCTGCAGGTAGCTCAGAGAGGAATAGCCGGTGCCGAAATCGTCGAGCGCGATGCGCACGCCGATGGCGCGCAGATCGTGCAGCACGGCGAGCGCAGCCTCGTCGTCGCGGATCAGCACGGCCTCGGTGATCTCGAGCTCGAGCCGGCTCGCGGCAAGGCCGGACTCGGCGAGAGCTGCCATCACCTTCAGCGCCAGCGTGCCGCTCTTGAACTGGATCGGCGAGACGTTGACGGCCAGCCGGATATTGCCGGGCCAGCTCGCGGCCTCCCTGCAGGCGGTGTTCAGCACCCATTCGCCGAGCTGGTTGATCAGCCCGGTGTCTTCGGCCAGCGGGATGAACTCGGCGGGCGAAATCATGCCGCGCTGCGGATGGCGCCAGCGCACCAGCGCCTCGCAGCCGGTGATCGTGCCGGTCTGCAGGCCGACGCAGGGCTGGTAGTGGACCTCGAAGCCGCCCTCGATCAGCGCCCGGCGCAGGTCGATTTCCAGGCTGCGGCGGGCGCGGACCTCGGCCTCCATGTCGGTCTCGAAGAAGCGGTAGGTGCGGCGGCCTGAGGCCTTGGCCGCATACATCGCCAGATCCGCGTTCTTCAGGATCCGGTCGATATCGGAGCCGTCGCGCGGCGCCATCGCGATGCCGATGCTGGCGTCGGTGGTCACCTGATGGCCGAGGCATTGATAGGCTGAGCGGATCGCCTCGAAGATGCGGCCGACCAGCACCATCACGTCGTCGGTATCCTCGATGCCGGTCTGGAGAATCGCGAACTCGTCGCCGCCGAGCCGTGCCACGAAATCGGTTTTGCGCACGCAACCGGCGAGGCTGGCGGCGACCGCTTTCAAAAGCGCGTCGCCGATCATGTGGCCGAGCGAATCGTTGACGCTCTTGAACTCGTCGATGTCGATATAGAGCACGGCCAGCTGGCGGTCCGGCGTGGCCTCGGCCAGTTCGCGCTTGAGCCGTTCGTGGAACAGCGCGCGGTTGGGCAGGTCGGTCAGCGCGTCGTAGTGGGCGAGGTGGGTGATGCGCTCCTCGGCGCGACGGCGTTCGGTAATGTCTTCATGAGTCGCCAGCCATCCGCCGTCGGCCACCGGCTCGTTCACGATCTGGATCGAGCGCCCGTCCGGCGTCGATATGATCGTGACGTTGCGCCGGATGACGTCGGCCAGCACCGCGTCGATGTAGCTGTCGATACCGCCGACGAAGGAGCCGGTGTCCCTGCGGTGGGCGATCACGTCGCGGAAACTGCAGCCCGGCTTCACCACGTCGGCCGAGAGGCCGTACATTTCGAGATATCGCTTGTTGCAGATGACGAGATGCTGGTCGGCATCGAACAGCAGCAGGCCTTGCGTCATGTTGTTGACGGCGGTGTCGAGGCGCTGCTTCTCCAGCGACAGCCGCCGCTTCGACGCCCGGTGCTGCTGGGACAGCTTGCGGACGACGAGAAACAGCAGCACCGCGATCGCCAGCACGGCAAGTGCGGTGACCGCGATCAGGATCGCGATCTGCTCGCGCCAGTCGGC
>CADEDX010000056.1:3485-8638 GCA_902826195.1 uncultured Bradyrhizobium sp.
AATTCGCCCTTCGGCCCGGTGATCTTGCGCGCGATCACCGTGGTCCACATGCCGGTGATGCGGCTATGGACCGGCTCGACCAGCATCTCCGGCGACTGCGGGTTGGTCTTGAAGGTCTTGAAATAGGGACGGTCCGCGACGTTGACGGCAGGCAGCGGCCAGGCCGCCGACGCGTTGATCAGATTGCCTTCGGCGTCGAAGACGTTGACGCCGCCGACATACGACATCGCATCGATCTTGGATTTCAGCATCAGGTGGATGTCATGGCCGGACATCCGCCGCTTGTAGTTCTCGACCGTCGAAATCCCGCCGGCGCGCATGAACGCGATCAAGTCTTTCTGCACGACCTGGAAATCTTCCAGCTGCTGGTCGAAATGACGGGCGAGCAGCAGCACGGTGTTTTCCAGCTCGCGCTCGCTGTTGCGCAGCGCGCGCTCGCGGAAATTGCCGGCCATCACGGTGGCGCCGATGGCGATGGCGGCGATCAGGAGTACGCCGCCGAGTATCAGCCAGCGGATCGGGCCGCCGCGAAACAGGGACGTCATACGGAAAGAAGTGGTGCGGGTCGAGGCCATTGAACGCAATCGCTGCCGGGAAAATGTTCGTTCCGGAAGCGGAATTCCCACACCCTCCCGGCATCCAAATGCGATACCGCGCCGAGATGGAGTTGGCGTTAGGAAGTCTGGTTAATGAAGCGTTAGCCGGTGGCGCGGCGCGACGCCGTCAACCACAGCGGATCGGCGTTCGGCGATGGAAACCGGCTAGGCGTTACCGCACGGATCCGCTCCGGCTGACGGATCGTATAACGCTACGGCTACCGTCACTGCATCGATGTCAGCGTGCTTCTTTGCGATGCGATCTGGAGGACCGCTTCTCGGCACGGCACCGCCGCCCTGGTTGAGGCGCAGCCATGCATCGCCGGTATAGGGATTGCCCGGACCCTTGTTCTGGCAATTGGCGTTTGGATAGTAGAACGCGCAATAGCCGGGTTCGCCCATGGCCTGTTGGGCTGTTGCCGGCGCCGGCACCATGGCGAACAATGCCGCCGCGCCAAGAAGCCTGTAGGTCGCCATCGGGTCGCTCCCTGTGAAGGTTCCGCAAGACACAACCCCGGCAGAGCGAGACTCATTCCTTGTTCCCGCAGTCTCGCTCGCGTGACGATACGTCACCCGTCGCTCACCGCCCGGCGCGATAATGCCCAGACTTGCCGCCGATTTTCTCGACCAGATGAATGCCTTCGATTCGAACGCCGCGCTCGACCGCCTTGATCATGTCGTAGATGGTCAGACACGCGACCGACACGGCGGTCAGCGCCTCCATCTCGACGCCCGTCGGTCCCGTGACCTTGACGGTGGCGCGGACGACGCAGCCGGGCAGCTTCTTGTCGGGCGCGATGTCGAGCGTGACCTTGGACAGCGCCAGTGGGTGGCATAGCGGGATCAGCTCCGAGGTGCGTTTGGCGGCCATGATGCCGGCGATGCGGGCCGCGCCGAGCACGTCGCCTTTTTTTGCGTTGCCGGAGACGATCAGGTTGAGCGTCGCTTTGGTCATGACGATGCGGCCTTCGGCCACCGCGGTGCGCTCGGTTGCCGCCTTGGCCGAGACGTCGACCATCCGTGCTTCGCCCGATGCGTCGATATGGGTAAGGGCAGGGCCGGCCTTGGAGGCCTTGTCTTTGGAGGATTTGCCAGCCATCCGCTAGCCAGTCCCGGTGGCGCGCGGGCGATCGGTGCGCGTCAGCAGCGCACGGGTGGCCGCTGTCACGTCTTGCTGCCGCATCAGGCTTTCGCCGACCAGAAAGGTCGACATGCCAACGCGCGCGAGCCTTGCGAGATCGTCAGGCGCGAAGATGCCGCTTTCGCCGACCATCAGGCGGTCGCGCGGGATCAGCGGCGCCAGCGCCTCGCTGGTTGCCAGCGAGGTCTCGAAGGTTCGCAGATTGCGGTTGTTGACGCCGATCATCGGCGAGCGAAGCTTTAGCGCACGGTCGAGCTCGGCGCGGTCGTGGATTTCGATAAGCACGTCCATCCCGAGCACGATGGCCGCGTCCTCGATATCCTTCGCAGCGGTGTCGTCGAGCGCGGCCATGATGATCAGAATGCAGTCCGCGCCATGGGCGCGGGCTTCCACCACCTGATAGGTGTCGAACAGAAAATCCTTGCGCAGCACCGGCAAATTCGTCGCCGCGCGCGCCGCCACCATGAAGTCGAGATGGCCCTGGAACGAGGGCGTATCAGTCAGCACGGACAGGCACGCCGCGCCACCGGCCTCATAGGCCTTCGCGAGTGCCGGCGGATCGAAGTCGGCGCGAATGAGCCCCTTGGACGGCGAGGCCTTTTTCACCTCGGCGATCAGCGCATAGTCGCCGCGCGCAAGTTTTTCGCGGATCGCGCGCACAAACCCGCGCGGCGGCGATGCGGCCTTGGCGCGGGCCTCGATCTCCGACAGCGGATGGGCCTGCCTGGCCGCGGCGATTTCCTCGCGCTTATAGGCCTCGATCTTGGTCAGGATATCGGACATCAGGGATGCTCCAGCGATCAGCCGCGCGAGACCGCGATCAGATTTTTCAGCCGGGCTGCGGCAGCGCCGCTATCGAGCGACTTTGCGCAGATCGCAACGCCTTCCCTGAGGTTCGCGGCGCGGCCGGCGACGATCAGCGCCGCCGCGGCGTTCAACAGGGCGACGTCGCGATACGGGCTCGGTTTGCCGTTGAGCACGCTTTGCAGCGCAATCGCGTTGGCATCGGCGTCGCCACCTTTCAGTGCGTCGCCGCTGCAGCAGGTGAGGCCCGCATCCTCGGGCTTCACCTCGAACGTCGTTATCTCGCCGTTATGGAGGCTGGCGACGAAACTAGGCCCGGTGAGGGTGATTTCGTCGAGCCCGTCGGAGCCGTGCACCACCCAGACGGATTCGGAGCCGAGGTTTTTCAACACTTGCGCCAAAGGCTGCACCCATTGCCGCGAGAACACGCCAACCATCTGCCGCTTGACGCCGGCCGGATTGGACAAAGGGCCGAGCAGGTTGAAGATCGTCCGGGTGGCGAGTTCGACCCGGGTCGGACCGACATTCTTCATCGCCGGATGATGCGCAGGCGCGAACATGAAGCCGATGCCGGCCTCGGCCACGCAGCGGCCGACCTGTTCGGGCGTGAGGTCGATCTTGACGCCAAGCGAGGCCAGCACGTCGGCCGCGCCCGAACGCGACGACAGCGCGCGGTTGCCGTGCTTGGCGACGGGGACGCCGGCGCCTGCGACGATGAAGGCCGCGCAGGTCGAGACGTTGACCGAACCGGAGCCGTCGCCGCCGGTGCCGACCACGTCAATGGCGTCTGCGGGTGCCGTGACGCGCAGCATCTTGCCGCGCATCGCCGACACCGCGCCGGTGATCTCGTCGACGGTCTCGCCGCGGACCCGCAGCGCCATCAAGAGCCCGCCCATCTGCGAGGGCGTGGCCTCGCCGGACATCATGGCGTTGAAGGCGGAAGCCGCCTCGTCACGCGACAGCGTCGCACCGGTGGCGACTTTTCCGATGATCGATTTCAGGTCATCCATCGCTTGTCGTCCATGGCTTAAGCAATATGGCTTGGGCTTTCAGGATTGTCAGTTGTTAGCGCCCGTCACCTGCGCGAAGGCGGCCTGGTTGATGGTGGTGCCGATCTCGGATTCGATCTTCCTCACATATTGCGCGACCTGTTCGTCGGCGAGGCCGCGCTGCAGGAGGTCCTTCATCTTTTTCAGCTCGTCGGAAGATGCATCGACTTGCGGCACGGTCACGTCGGTGACCCGGAACACGACCCACTCGCTGCCGCCGGCGCCCGAAGACTGCCCGACGCCGTCCTTGGGCGTCCGGAACGCGGCGGTGATGGCAGATGACGGGACGCCTGAGAGCGACGCGTCGCGGCGGAAGCCGGTCGCGGTTTCGACCTTCGATCCGACGGCCGCCGCTTCGGTGGCGAGCGTTGCACCTTGCTCGACCCTCTTCACCATTTCGGCCGCCATCGTGCGCAGTTTGTTCGAGATCTGGTCTTCGCGCCACTTCGCGTCGACCTGGGCACGAACCTCGTCGAGCGGCCGTTCGCGCGAGGGCGTGACGCCGAGCACATCGTACCAGACGTAGCCGCCGGCAAACTGGATCGGCTCGTTGTCGACGCCGACATCGCTGTTGAAGGCCTGCGAGACCACGTCGAGGCCGCGCGGAATGTTGGACACCGGCTGGCCGTCGGGCTTGCGGCCGGAGCGATCGACGGCGTCGATCGTGACGGCGGTCAGTCCCAGCTTTTGCGAGGCCTCCACCACGTTGGCGCCGCCGGAGCGCTCGTCTTCCATCTTGTTCTGGATCTCGCCGACCTTGACGCGCGCGCGCTCGGTCGCGAGTTCCTTCTTCACTTGCGCCGCGACGCTCTCATAGGTCGGCGTCACGCCCGGCTCGATCTTGCCGATCTTGACCAGCGCCACGCCGAACTGGCCCTTTATGGGCTCGCTGACTTCGCCTGACGGCAGCGCGAACGCGGCGTCCGCAATCGCCGGATCAATGATGGCGCTCTTGGCGATTAGGCCGAGATCGACGTCGGCCAGGTTGAGATTGCGTTCCTTGGCGACGTCGTCGAACGACGTGCCGGACGTGATGCGGGCGCGCGCGGCCTGCGCCTCGGCTTCATTCGGAAACACCATCTGTTGCACTTCGCGCTTCTCCGGCGAGCCGAGCCGGTCGCGATTCTGTTCGAATACTTTCTTGGCATCCTCGTCGGAGACATCGGTCCATTTCCCGATTTCTTCCGGGCTGATCACTACAAAGGACAGCTTTCGATATTCGGGGGCGCGAAACTGGGTCTTCCGCTCCTCGAAATAGGCGGCCAGCGCCTCGGGTGAGGGGGCGTCGATGGTGCCGGCCTGCGCGGGTTCGAGCTTGACGTATTCCATCGAGCGTTGCTCGTTCTGGAAACGCGTCATGGCGTCGAGCAGCACTTTGGGTGGCTCCACGCCCGCCGAGACCGTGCTGGCGATCTGGCGCCGCAGGCCGAGGCGGCGCTGTTCGGCGAGATAGCGCTGCTCGGTGTAGCCGTACTGGCGGATCGTGGCCTGGAAGCGCTGTGGATCGAACTTGCCGCCCAATCCCTTGAAATTCGGATCGTTGTAGATCAGCCGCATGGTTTC
>CADEDX010000056.1:8648-19936 GCA_902826195.1 uncultured Bradyrhizobium sp.
GTCGAGCCCGAAGGCGCGGGCCTGTTCGGACGTGAGCGGACGGCCAAAGCTGCGGCCGAGCTGCTGCAGCCGTTCGGTATAGATCTGGCGGAATTGCTCGGTCGAAATCTCGGTCTTGCCGATCTTGGCGAGCGACGACTGGCCGAACCCCTTGAAGATGTCGGCGATGCCCCAGACCGCGAAACTGACAATCAAAACGCCCATTACGGTGGCCATGACAATCTTGCCGAGCCAGTTTGATGAGGCTTTCCGAATTCCTCGAAGCATGGGTGCGTCTTCTATCTTGCAATTAAGGGGCTGATTTTATTCGTCTTTTCGGGGTTTCCGCCCGCACCTCAGCCGCGGGTGCGAGAATAGCGTTTTGAAACGTCGTGCCGGGCACGGTCTAGCTTGCCGACGGCCCCCGCCGCAAGCCTGCCTCGGCTCGTGCTGACGGTACAGAGGGTCGCATCCGTCCCGGAACAGATGGCTCCGACCTGTTGTTTTGTCGCGGTCGCCACCGCGATTGGCCCGCGCCTTGGGATGATTTCGGAGGCCGTCGGCGAGATGGCCTTGGCCCGTCAGGGCCAGGCTTCACCATTAAATCGAGGCAAGCTGTAGCAACAATGCCAATGTTTCGTAGGCGGCTCAATGCCGCCCTTGCATCGCTTCTCGCGCAGGGATTCGACGGCTTCAACCTGGGCGCTCTCGATTTCCAACAATTCCATCCCTTCGTCGTCCACGACGAAGGTTGCGCCGTCGCGAAGGTCAAAATGATACAGCGGCATCGAAACTAGGTGAGCCGAGCGGCGTTTGCCGCAACGTGCATGCGATAGAAATCGATTACCTCGGCAGGCCTGCGGCCGCACATGAGCATCGTGCCGGCCTCGAGGGCAGCCTCAACCTTTTCGCTCACCATCAAGCGGGATTCTTCGTTGGCGTTGACTTTGCCGGAAGCAATGCTGCGCAAACGAATGTCGATGACGTTGTTGCTCTCGATGGCCAACATGAGGGCCGGGTACCACGGGTAAACGAACATCTCGCTGTCTCCTCACAGCGGAAATGCTGCGCGTGCTAACTGCGGGCTGCGGCAATGGTTGCTAATCGGAGACTGGCGAGGAGGTTTTGCCGTGAGCTGATGCTTGTCGTTCCTGCGATGTCTAATACAAACCCCTCAGCCGCCCACGCGGCTTCGGTTGGTTCTGACCGTCTGTGGCGACATCAGGGACGCTGATGGTACGGCCGGAGTGCGGCCATCGAGCCAGTCCTGCTCCTGGGCCAGCGCCAGCCAGCCCTCGGCCATACGTCGGAACCGTTTGCGAGAGGGGTGATCCGATCGGCCTTCGGCGAGCTTGAGGCAGTTTTCGGCGTTTTCTCTAAAAATGTCAGACTGTTTCATGGGACTGATGTGGGGATTGAGAGCGTGACTGCCAATCAGCTATCCGTGAGGCATTAAGCGCTAGTCGTCACGACGTCGCCTTCGTGTGGTCCGATGCGCGGCGTTTTTGTCGCGCGTCGCAAACATCACGGAAACTTAATCGATCCAACCGAACTTTTTGCCGACCCCGGTCCGTATCTTGATCGTCGGCAAAGCGTGCCGCACACGCCGGGCCGGCCTGGCGGTCCCATCTTGATCAGGTCGCCCGTTGGGTGGGACGCGTCTGCCGCGTTCGCAGAGCACTAGAAACGGTTCGGATTCGCCATAGGTTCTCCTGACGGGCGTCCGCATGAAATGACTGGAAACATAGATGATGCGTAAAACAACCTTTGCTATTGCGACCGGCTTGCTCGCCATTGCCTCTATCGCTGGCTCCGCGCCTGCCTCCGCTTACGACTATCCGTATTGTCTACAGGGCCGAGGCGTCGGCATCCCCGGGGACTGCTCTTACCAGACCTATTCACAATGTCAGGCAAGCGCGTCTGGGCGCGGGCTCACATGCAACGTCAACCCGCGAGTAGCGTTTCAACAGTCTCGGATGCGGGTCATCAGGAGCTACTGATCGGCATTCTGCAAGTGACAAGAATGTGGTGAGCTGCTTCGCTCGCACGCGGACGAAGCGGCTTGCTCTCTCACGATGGATGAAGCACCTCAAAACCTGACGGTCTCGCAACCGTCAATGGGAGCCGGGCGTTAGGGGATCGCCTGAGCGGTCTGGAATTGGCCGCACGGCTCTGCTAGCGCATCCTGGCCACTGACAATTGGGGGACAATCGACATGACCAACGCCATCCGCCACCTGATCGCCGGCAACTGGAAAATGAACGGCCTGAAATCCTCCCTGGCCGAGTTCGAAGCCATGATCGCCGGGGCGGGCGCGCTGGCCGGCAAAGCCGACCTGCTGGTCTGTCCCCCGGCCACCCTGATCGCGGGTTTCGCCGACCGGGCGCGCGGCTCAAAACTGGCCGTCGGCGCCCAGGATTGCCACGCCAAGGCCTCTGGCGCCCATACCGGCGACCTTTCGGCCGAAATGCTGGCCGACGCCGGCGCCAGCGCGATCATCGTCGGACACTCGGAACGGCGCGCCGACCATGGTGAAACCGATGCGCTGGTCCGCCAGAAGGCGGAAGCGGCGTGGCGGGCGGGGCTCGTGGCCATCGTCTGCATCGGCGAAACCCGGGCGCAGCGCGACGCCGGCCAGGCGCTGGATATCTGCGGCGCACAACTCGCGGGCTCGCTGCCGGACGGCGGGACCGCCGCCAATCTGGTGGTGGCCTACGAGCCGGTCTGGGCGATCGGCACCGGACTGACGCCGACGCCTGCGGATGTCGAGCAGGTTCATCGGTTTATCCGCGGCGTCCTCACCAGCCGGTTCAAGGCGGAGGGCGGCAAGATCCGGATTCTGTACGGCGGCTCGGTGAAACCTTCCAATGCGAAGGAGCTGATGGCGGTGACCGACGTCAACGGCGCGCTGGTCGGCGGCGCCAGCCTGAAGGCTGTGGATTTTCTGGCAATCGCGGAAGGTTGCTAGCTCAAGCAGGTGCGACGTCCTGCAGCCGCTTCCAGTAGATCAGCGTGCCGGTGAGCCCGCCATGCGGTTTCAGCGCGTAGTCCGGAATCAATCCGGTCAGCTTGAATCCCATCCGCTCGTAGAGTCCGGCCGCGCCCTCGTCCTCGGCGGTATCGAGCACTAATAGCCAGCGCCCGCGCGCGATCGCCAAGCGCTCGGCCTCGCGCAGCAGCGCCCTGGCGATGCCGCGGTGGCGGTGGCGGACGCGCGTCATCATTTTCGCGATTTCGGCGCGGTGCGGCTGGTTCGGCGGCAGGTCGAGCAGCAGCGTGACCGTGCCGACCAGATCGTCGCCATCGAAGGCGCCGAGGATGATCCGCTCGCCGCGGTCCGCGGCGTTCAGCGCATTCGACCAGAACGTCTCGGCTGCTTTCTCTGACAGCGGATGCATGAAGCTGACCGAGCCGCCATGCGCGACGGTCTCGATCAAGATGTTACGGAGCGCGGCGCCGATATCCGGCGAGGACGTCAGTGGCCTGATCCGAATCTCGGACATGTTTCAGCTCCGGGCCAACGCAACGACATAAGTGCAGGGCGCGGCGCTCTCGTTGGCGAATGTCACTTCGCCGGGCGGGCCGAAGCCGAGGCAGTCCCCGGCCCTGAGTTCATGGCGCTCGCCGCCGTCGGTGAGGACGAGCGCGCCTGACAGCACCCACAGCACCTGACGGATGTGCGCATAGGACGAGGCGGGCAGGGTGACGCGCTGCTTTGCAGGCATCTCGACCTTGACGATCTCGACCGGATGATCGGGGCGGCTGAAAACCTGCGTGCGCAGATAGCCGGTCTCGGTGTCGCGCCACACGGGTTGATCGGCGGCGCGGGAAAGCCGGTCGCCCTGGCCCTCGGCGCGCAGCATCAGACCGGCAAGGGTGAGGTCGAAGGCGCTGGCGAGCCGGACCAGCACCACCGCGGTCGGGCTCACCTCGGCGCGCTCGATCTTGCTGATGGTCGCCTTGGAAACGCCTGCGCGCTCGGCGAGGTCGGCCAGCGACCAGCCGCGGCTGTCCCGCTCGAGCCGCAGGCGCTGGGCGAGCCGGGCACTGAGTTCGTCTATTAAAATATCCATGCGTCTACCATACGAGAAATTCCCGGGATCTCAAGGCCTGGCTTGGGGCGTCGCGAAAGCTGGGGACGGCCTTGCCGGCACGCCTGCGGCAATTATCTCCACAGCGGTGGTTGGGGGTGACAATGCCCTGTCCGATCGTGTAACACCGCGCAACTTCAGGAAAACCCGCAAGCCTTTGCTGCTGCCGAAGCCCGGCGCTCTTGCTTGTGACGGAAGGTTTGAGATGCAGACCGTCATCATCGTCATTCACCTCATGATCGTCTCCGTGCTGATCGGCGCGGTGCTGCTGCAGAAGTCCGAAGGCGGCGGCCTCGGCATGGGCGGCGGTGCCGGCTTCATGTCGAGCCGCGGCACGGCGAATCTCCTGACGCGGACGACGGCGATCCTGGCGGGGATTTTCTTTGTGACCAGCATGGCGCTGGCCTGGATCGCCGGAATCGATCGCAAGCCTTCTTCGATTCTCGGCAACGCGCCGGCGACGCAGTCGCAGCCCGGCGGTGCGACGCCGGTTGCCCCGCCGACCTCCGGCGGCGTGCTCGATACGCTCAAGAAGGTGGATGAGCAGCAGGCGCCGTCCGGCCCGCAGGCGCCGCGTTCGCAATAAAGCATTGTGGCTATGCAGGATGGCGGCCTGCCGTCTTGCATCAGAATTTTCCGTCAATGCTTTGATATCGCTTCAAATTTAACGTCACCCACAGCCCGGCAAAATGTTTGCCCGCGCATGCGATTCGTTTTGGAGAATCGGGGCAGTGGCCTTAAAGGTAGGCTCCCATGGCGCGGTATATATTCATCACCGGCGGCGTGGTTTCTTCGCTCGGAAAGGGTCTGGCTTCAGCGGCACTCGGTGCCCTGCTGCAGGCCCGCGGGTACAAGGTCCGTCTCCGAAAGCTCGACCCTTATCTCAACCTCGATCCCGGAACGATGTCGCCGTATCAGCACGGCGAAGTGTTCGTGACCGATGACGGCGCCGAGACCGATCTCGATCTCGGCCATTACGAACGCTTCACCGGGCGTCCGGCCACCAAGGCCGACAACATCACGACCGGGCGCATCTATCAGGACATCATCACCAAAGAGCGTCGCGGCGATTATCTCGGCGCGACCATCCAGGTGGTCCCGCACGTCACCAACGCGATCAAGGAATTCGTGCTGTCGGGCAACGACGAGTACGACTTCGTGCTGGTCGAGATCGGCGGCACTGTCGGCGACATCGAGGGCCTGCCGTTCTTCGAAGCGATCCGTCAGCTCAAGAATGAGCTGCCGCGAGACCACGCGGTGTACATCCACCTGACGCTGCTGCCGTACATCCCGAGCGCGGGCGAACTGAAGACCAAGCCCACGCAGCACTCGGTGAAGGAGCTGCGCTCGATCGGCATTCAGCCGGATATTTTGCTGTGCCGCACCGATCGCGAGATCCCGAAGGAAGAACGCCGCAAGCTCGGGCTGTTCTGCAACGTGCGCGAAAGCGCTGTCATCGAGGCGCGCGACGTCGACAACATCTATGCGGTGCCGGAAGCGTATCACGCCGCCGGCCTCGACGACGAGGTGCTGGCCGCGTTCGGGATTGCGCCAAAGATTCCGCCGGCGCTGCAGAGCTGGCACGTCATCAACGAGCGCGTTCGCAATCCGGAAGGCGCGGTGACCATTGCCATCGTCGGCAAGTACACCGGCATGAAGGACGCCTACAAATCGCTGATCGAGGCGCTGTCGCATGGCGGCATCGCCAACAAGGTGAAGGTCAATCTCGACTGGATCGAGAGCGAAGTGTTCGAGAACGAAGACCCGACGCCGTTCCTCGAACACGTCAACGGCATTCTGGTGCCCGGCGGCTTTGGCCAGCGCGGCGCCGAGGGCAAGATCCGCGCGGCGCAGTTCGCGCGCGAGCGTGACGTGCCGTATTTCGGAATCTGCTTCGGCATGCAGATGGCGGTGATCGAGGCGGCGCGAAACCTCGTCGGCATCGAGGAGGCCAACTCCACCGAGTTCGGCCCCACGAAGGAGCCGCTGGTCGGCCTGATGACGGAATGGCTGCGCGGCAATGAGCTGGAGAAGCGCTCGAAATCCGGCGACCTCGGCGGCACCATGCGCCTCGGCGCCTATCCGGCGGCGCTGAACCGCGGCAGCCGGGTGTCGGAAGTCTATGGCGGCGCGCTCGAAATCTCAGAGCGCCATCGCCATCGCTACGAGGTCAATACCGCCTATAAGGACCGGCTGGAACAGCACGGCCTTCGCTTCTCTGGCCTGTCGCCCGACGGCGTGCTACCGGAGATCGTCGAATACGAGGACCATCCCTGGTTCATCGGCGTGCAATTCCACCCCGAGCTGAAGTCGCGGCCGTTCGAGCCGCATCCGCTGTTTGCGTCGTTCATACAGGCGGCGGCCAAGCAGAGCCGGCTGGTGTAGTTTTTCGTAGGGTGGGCAAAGCGCAAGCGTGCCCACCATTTCAGCACGCGCTTCGAACGAATGGTGGGCACGTCGCTTCGCTCCTCTGCCTACCCTACGAAACGACGAAACGCACGCTCCACCTTTGACGAACGCGTCGATTGTTGCGACAACTCCCGCCCGCAAGAACAACAACCTTGGGAGCCAAGCCGATGATCATGGAAATGCGCGTTTACCGCTGCCTGCCGGGCCGTTTGCCGGCGCTGATGAAGCGGTTCGATACGCTGACGCTGAAATTGTGGGACAAGCATGGCATCAAGCAGGCCGGCTTCTACACCACGCTGATCGGCACCTCCAACCAGGAGCTGACCTATTTCGTCGCCTGGGATTCGCTCGCCGACCGCGAGAAGAAGTGGACCGCGTTCCAGAGCGATCCCGACTGGATTGCCGGCCGCGCCAAGAGCGAGGAAGACGGCCAGATCATCGACAACATCGTCAGCCAGTTGCTGGTGCCGACGGCGTTCTCTTCGGTAAAATAGCCGCTCGTGCAACCCTGATATTCAGGGGTTAAACGGGGTTGCTCCTGAAAGCGCGGACCGGCATGGTCCGTGCTTAACGCGAGGAAAATCCTGTGAACGCGAATCTCGGCGCAGCACCGGTCGTTACCGTTGGATCGGTCAAGTTCGGCAATGACCTGCCGATTTCGATCATTGCCGGGCCGTGCCAGCTGGAGAGCCGGGCGCATGCGCTGGAAGTCGCGGGCGCGCTGAAGGAGATCGCCGGCCGCCTCGGAATCGGGCTCGTCTTCAAGACTTCGTTCGACAAGGCCAATCGTACCTCGGGTTCGGCCGCGCGCGGCGTCGGGCTTGCGCAGGCGCTGCCGGTTTTTGCCGAAATCCGTTCCTCGCTCGGCTTGCCCGTGCTGACCGATGTGCACGAGGCCGCACAGTGCGCGGAAGCCGCGCAGGCGGTGGATATCTTGCAGATCCCGGCCTTCCTGTGCCGGCAGACCGATCTGCTGCTTGCAGCCGCGGCGACCGGCAAGGTCGTCAACGTCAAGAAGGGGCAGTTCCTCGCGCCATGGGACATGGCGAACGTCGTCAGCAAGATCACCGGCGGCGGCAACCCGAACGTCCTGCTCACCGAGCGCGGCGTCTCGTTCGGCTACAACACCTTGGTCTCCGACATGCGCGCACTGCCGATCATGGCGCAGACCGGCGCGCCTGTCATTTTCGACGCCACCCATTCAGTGCAGCAGCCGGGCGGGCAGGGCACCTCATCCGGCGGCCAGCGCGAATTCGTCCCCGTCCTCGCCCGCGCCGCGGTCGCGGTCGGCGTCGCCGCGGTCTTCATGGAAACCCACCAGGATCCCGACAAGGCGCCGAGCGATGGGCCGAACATGGTCCACCTGAAGGACATGCCGGCGCTGATCGAACGGCTGATGGCCTTCGACCGGCTGTCCAAGGACGCTGCCGGTCTGGCGTGAATCGTCGCCCTATGCCGCGTCGTGGAAGATGATGCCGAGCGTCATGCGATGGCCGGAGCGAAGCCGGCTGACGCCATGGCGCAGCATCGCGCGATAGGCGCCCCGGCTGCCCACGACCGGCCGTTCGCGCACCGCGAAGATCACGGCCTCGCCCTGGCGTAGCGGCACGACCTCTGCGATCGACTGGCGGCGCGGGCGTTGCTCGACCACCAGGAACTCGCCGCCCGTGAAGTCCGCTTCGGGGTCGTTCAGCAGGATCGTGAGCTGGAGCGGGAAGACACGCTCGCCATAGAGATCCTGGTGCAGGCAGTTGAAGTCGCCCGGCCCATAGCGCAACAGCAGCGGGGTCGGCCGGATCTGGCCGGCAGCGTGGCAGTCCGCAAGGAAGGCCTCGAGGGTCGACGGAAAGCGGCCCTCGTCGCCCAGCATCGTGCGCCAGCGGTTCGCGGTCTCCGCCAGCCGGAGATAGAGCGCGGCCCGCAACGTGGCCACGAGGTCCGGCAGAGGATAGGCGAAGTAGCGATACTCGCCCTGGCCGTAGCCATGTTGCTGCATGACGATCCGCCGGCGGAACGGTTTGTCCCGGTCATAGAGCGAAACGAGCCCCCTGCATTCGGCCGGCGTCAGCAGCGGGCCGGTGGTGGCATGGCCGTGGGCGTCCAAGTCGTCTGCGATGGCGGCCCAGGGCAGGCCGGCGATGCGGCTGTCCAAGGTGGCGGCTTTGCGGGCGGATGCGGTCATGGCCGGAGCATCGCCCCCTGGGCCGGCGCTTGCCATCCGCTTGTTGCGCGCGAACCCGCCCTTGCCCGCCGGGGAGGGGGGCGGATATCTAGGGCGCCTTCCCCCGACATTGCCGCGCCCGAGGTCCCCATGACCGCCATCGTCGACATTCTCGCCCGCGAAGTCCTGGACAGCCGCGGCAATCCCACGGTCGAGGTCGACGTGCGGCTGGAGGACGGGTCGCTCGGGCGGGCCGCCGTGCCGTCGGGCGCCTCGACGGGGGCCCACGAGGCGGTCGAGCGGCGCGATGGGGATGCCAAGCGCTATGGCGGCAAGGGGGTTCGCGGCGCGGTCGATGCGGTCCTGGGCGAGATCTTCGACACCCTCTCGGGCATGGAGGCGGAGGAGCAGATCGCGATCGACAAGGCGCTGATCGCTCTCGACGGCACGCCCAACAAGGGCCGGCTCGGTGCCAACGCGGTGCTCGGCACCAGCCTCGCTGTCGCGCGCGCGGCGGCGGCTGCGGCCGACATGCCGCTCTGGCGCCATGTCGGCGGCGCCTATGCCCATGTGCTCCCCGTGCCGCTGATGAACATCCTCAACGGCGGCGCCCATGCCGACAACGCGCTCGACGTGCAGGAGTTCATGATCGCGCCGGTAGGGGCTGCGACGTTCGCCGAGGCGCTGCGCATGGGCTCGGAGGTCTTCCATGCGCTCCGCAAGGGGCTGCAGGCGGCCGGCCACAACACGAACGTCGGTGACGAGGGCGGCTTCGCGCCGAACATCGGCTCGACCGACGAGGCGATGGGTTTGGTCGCCAAGGCCGTCGAGGTCGCCGGCTACCGGCTCGGCGAGGACGTGGCGCTCGCCCTCGACCCGGCCTCGACCGAGTTCTTCAAGGGCGGCAAGTACGTGCTCGCCGGCGAGGGCCGCTCGCTCGACCCGGGCGAGATGGTGCGCTTCTACGAGGACCTGTGCCGGCGCTATCCGATCGTCTCGATCGAGGACGGCATGGCGGAAGACGACTGGGACGGCTGGATCGGCCTGACCAAGGCGATCGGGAGCAAGGTCCAGCTGGTCGGCGACGACCTGTTCGTGACCAGCGCGGCCCGCCTCAGGGACGGCATCGCGCGCGGCGCGGCCAACGCGATCCTGATCAAGGTCAACCAGATCGGCACGCTCACGGAGACCCTGGATGCGGTCGACACCGCCCAGCGCGCGGGCTACCGGGCGGTGATGTCCCATCGCTCTGGCGAGACCGAGGACACGACCATCGCGGACCTGGCGGTCGCGACCAATTGCGGGCAGATCAAGACCGGCTCGCTGTCCCGCTCCGACCGGACCGCCAAATACAACCAGCTCCTCCGGATCGAGGAGGCGCTCGGCGCTGCCGCCCGCTATCCCGGACGGGCCGCGCTCGCGCGCTGAGATGGTCGATGTCTGGCGGCGGGAGGACGGGCTCGAGATCTCGACCGATCCGGCGCGGCTGGACGTCGCCACCATCCATGCGCGCCTCGCGGGCCGCGATCACACCCGCGGCATGCCCCTGTCGGTGGTGGAGCGGCTGATTGCGGGCTCGCTTTGCTTCGGGATCCATGACGGCGAACGCCAGATCGGCTTCGGGCGGATCGTCACGGATTGGGCGACCTTCGCCTATATCGGGGACGTCTATGTGGACGAGGACCGCCGCGATGCCGGCATCGGCACCTGGCTGATCGAGACCATGCTCGGCCATCCCGGGCTGCGCGGACTGCGGCGCTGGATGCTCATGCGCGGGCCGCAGGCCGTCTCGCTCTATCGGCGCTTCGGTTTCGTCGAGGGCAGCGCCACCGGCCACCTGATGCACCGGACCGAGCGCGATCTCTACCAGCGCGCTGCGGAGATTTGCGAAAGCCCCTGATTCGTCGCGTGATTTCGTTGACCGCGCGGGTCATCGGTGATTCTCTCACATGATGACGATTCGACGCGAAGGGGCGCGTGCGATGAGGGCCGTGGTGGGCCCGGCGCTGGGCGTCGCCCTGATCGTCTACTTTGCCTTCCACCTCGTCCATGGCGATCGGGGACTCGTCGCCTGGCGCGACCTCACCCAGAAGATCGAGGACACGGAGGCGATGGCGCGTCAGGTCGCGACCGAACGCGCGGCGATCGAGCGGCGGGTGGCCTTGCTGCGGCCGGACAGCCTCGATCGCGACATGCTCGACGAGCGCGCGCGCAACCTGCTGAATCTCGCCCATCCCGACGATCTGGTGATCCCAAGGCCATCGCCCGGGGGGCGTTGATCGCAGGCTTGCGGCGATTTCCGGCAGGGTTAGCCGAATTTCGGTTAATCTCAATTTTCGCATTGCAATTCAATCTGTTGTCGGCGGCCAAATCGCGTGTGCAGCAATTTGCATTCCGACCGGCAGTCGCTATGTTTGATCCGAGAAACCGTCGGCGTCCGAAAGGCCGACGCGCCGCTCTTCGGGAGGACACCCCATGGCAGTAGCCAAGCGAAAGGCACCGGCGCCGAAAAAGACGGCGAAGGTGCCCAGGCTCGACCCGGACGTACTCGTACGCATGTACCGGGACATGCTCCTGATCCGCCGCTTCGAGGAGAAGGCGGGCCAGATGTACGGCATGGGCCTGATCGGCGGCTTCTGCCACCTCTA